>JAMOSE010000175.1 GCA_027063215.1 Sulfurimonas sp.
TCCGTTACAAGTGGTCCTAAAATATAAAAAGGTGCTTCATGACAAAGCTCACGCTGGATCTTCATATTACGCTCAATTTGATTGAGTGGAACGTGACCCGGACCTTCAATCATAACCTGAACATTTTTTTCCCATGCGCGAAGTGTTAACTCACCAAGAACTTTAAGCTCACCAAGCTGTGCATCATCACTTGCATCTGCCAAACAACCCGGACGAAGTGAATCACCTAAAGAGAGACTTACATCATATTTTGCACAGATATCCAAGATATCATCAAATGCAGTGTAAAACGGGTTTTCTCTATGGTAGTGCATCATCCATGCAGCCATGAGGCTTCCACCACGAGATACGATCCCCATTTTACGTTTTGCAACTTTTGGCATAGTCTCAAGTAAAAAACCTGCGTGAATTGTAAAGTATGAAACACCCTGTTGTGCCTGACGCTCTAAAACCTCAAGCATTACTTCAATTGTAAGGTCTTCAATTTTATTGCCTACATCATGCAAAATCTGATAAATCGGCACTGTTCCAATTGGGATCTTAGAATTGGCAATAACTGCCTTTCTAATCTCATCAAGATTACCACCTGTACTTAGATCCATCGCAGTATCTGCCTTATAGTGTTGCGATACCTGTACTTTTTCAATCTCACCCTGCACATCTGAAGCAATTGCAGATGAACCTATATTTGCATTTATTTTACACTTACTTGCAATACCTATCGCCATTGGCTCCAGATTTGTATGATTTACATTTGCAGGTATAATTAATCTTCCTCTTGCTATTTCACTACGAACGAGCTCAGGAGACAAATCTTCTATTTTTGCGACATACTCCATCTCTTGTGTGATGATGCCCTCTTTTGCGTAATACATCTGTGTCCTTACCGGATCATTCTCACGCTTTTTTACCCATGAAGATCTCATAAGTCTCTCCTCAAATTATCTTTTTTCTTTATATATGATGGAAATATAATCAAATAAAGTTAATCTAATATAAAGTGATAAAAATTTTTTACAGACTCAACTGACTCTCAGCCACTATTTTTACTTTTTAAGATTTAAAAAGCTTTCGGTGTGTATAATTTCGTAACACTTTTATACGAAAGGGTATCTTTGTCTGATTTGACACTCATTTTACTTGCAGCAGGTTCTTCTAGCCGATTTGCACAAGATGTAAAAAAACAATGGCTTAGGATTGGGCATCAACCACTGTGGCAATTTGTAGCCAAAAGGCTTCAAAAGAGTAATCTTTTTTCTCAAATTATTATTGTTGGAGCTGCAGAAGAGATTGAATTTATGAAACAATATGCTTCTTATGAGTTTGTTGCCGGTGGAGCATCAAGACAAGCGTCTCTTCAAAATGCACTTTTACATGCTACAAACAAATATGTACTTGTTAATGATATAGCGCGTGCATGTATCAGCTCTGCACTTTTAGAACGTATCATCAGTAAAAAAGATGCAGCTGATGTCGTTGTTCCTTATCTTCCTGTTACAGATACTATAGTCTATGAAGACAAAACAATAGACAGAGAGAAAGTAAAAAGAGTACAAACGCCTCAACTCTCCCATACAGCAGTACTTAAAAAAGCTCTTGATACACAAGAAATTTTTACAGATGAAAGTAGCGCTATTGTAGCAAAAGGTGGCAGTCGTGCTTTTGTTTTAGGTGAAGATAATGCACATAAAATTACCTATGCAGATGATCTCAACAAAATTCCTTGTCTTAATCCTCCAAGCAGTGACATACTCAGTGGAAACGGTTTTGATGTACATGCTTTTGATGACAAAGGTGCAATGTGGCTTGGTGGCGTAAAAATAGAGTCTGATTTTGGTTTTAAAGCACACAGTGACGGGGATGTTGCCATTCATGCACTTATTGATGCACTTCTTGGAGCTGCCGGAATGGGCGATATAGGAATGCTTTTTCCTGACAATGATGATGCCTATAAAGGGATAGACTCCAAAGAGTTACTGCAACGTGTAGTTGAGAAGATCTACAATTTCGGTTTTGAGATAATCAATGCAGATATAACAATAGCAGCACAAAAACCACGTATAGGCAAATACAAACCAGCAATGCGAAAAGTTTTAGCAGAAATTTTAGGAATTGATCCTTCTCGTATGAATGTTAAAGCAACAACAACAGAAAAACTCGGATTTATCGGAAGAAGTGAAGGTGTTGGCGTACTTGCCAATGCAAATTTAAGATATTTAAACTGGAAAATGATAGGATAGTATGAAAATATTAATTATAGAAAATGAAGTATATTTAGCGCAAAGTATTGCAACAAAACTCGGTGAACTTGGTCACATATGTGAAATGTGTACATCAACAAAAGATGCTATAAGAAGTAACAACTACGATGTTGTTTTACTCTCTACAAACATTAATGGACAGGATTTTCATCCGGTAATTGAGACATTTAAGAACTCTATTGTTATTTTGATGGTTTCTTATATATCCAATGACACTGTTTCAAAACCCCTTGCAGCAGGCGCAAAAGATTATATTTTAAAGCCTTTTATGATTGAAGAACTTGTACGTAAAATAGATCACTATCAGGATTATGAAAAACTTAAAAAAAGAAATAAAGCATATGAAAAATATCTTACACATACCTTTGCAGATGCTAAACACGGTCAGGATCTAGATACTATTGAACTTCCACTTTTCGTATCATCAAATTTCCAAAAATATGCAGATGCATTTGCATTTGAATATGCACAAAAACAAAACCTTCCTCTCCATTTTCTCTCTTTAAGTGATACAAAAGCGCTTAGTGAGATAGAGTCACTGCCACAGAATTCCATTATCTACATTATTGACTATCAAACACTTAAAAAAGCAGATAAAAAACTCTTTTGTGAAATAATAGCAGACAAAAAAGCAATTATCGTTAGCAGCGATAAGATCGAAGATGTAGAATATCCGGTACTTGAGATCAGAAGTGAGAGTAATGTCTTTGACAAAGGAGAAATTCTCCCTATTGAAGATTATGTAAAATTCATTGTACTCAACTATCAAGATAAATATCCAGATACAGAACTCTCTAAGAAACTGGGTATTAGCAGAAAAAGCCTCTGGGAAAAGAGAAAGAAATATGACATCGTCAAGAAAAAATAAAACACTCTACATTGATAAAGAGGCAGCTTCAGCATTAGAACTTGTCGATGACGGACTTCTTTATCCCGTAACAAAACTGATGAATGAAGCAGAGTCTGCAGAGGTTTTAAAAAGTGGGCTTATTCATGGGAAGTCTTTTCCTTTTCCTTTTGTACTTGCACCCTCAGGCAAAAAAAATGAAGAGATTATCGCATCCCTTGAAGTTGGTGAAGAGATCACTATCCTCTGCGATAAAGAAGAGTTTGCCATTTTAACTGTCGAAGAGACTTTTAAAATTGACCCATATGAGCGTATTAAGCATATCTATGGGACTGATGATACAAGTCATCCCGGTGTTATGGCTACCATTAAAAGAATTGGACACTGGGCAATTAGTGGTAAATATACAATTCTTAACAAAACACAAAACATAAATAAAAAAAAGATTACCAAAGCAAAAGAGCTTGTCGGTGCGACGCATACCAGCTCACTTGTAATGGGGGCAAACCCTTTGCATCGGGCACATGAACGTCTTATTCGCCAGACACTAGAGACAACGGATCTTCTCATTATTTTTCTCTTAAAACCCTATGACAGTGCAAATATTGCATTCGACATAAGAAAAGAGGCACTGGAATTTTTTATTAATAATTTCTTACCAAAAAACCGTGTTATAATTGTACCACTTGAGAACAGCTATATCTTTGCAGGCTACAATGAGATTATCATTGATGCTATTGTTGCAAAGAACTATGGATGTAACAGATTAACCATTGGACGAAATCATGCCGGACTAGGACTCTTTTACGACTGCAATTCAAATAAATCAATTGTTGATAAAGTAACGGGTATAGATATAGAAATAGTTGTTGCAAGTGAGTATGTTTACTGTGATGAGTGTAAAACACTTGTCAGTAAAAACACTTGTCCCCATGGTCAACACCATCAAATCTCTTACCATGCAGACTCTATTTTAGCACTTTTAGAAGCAGGCTTACTGCCGCCGGCAGTTCTTATGAGAAAAGAGCTCAGTGCCTTTATCCTCTCCAAACTCATTCCAAACAGATTTAAAAATCTTGAAAAACTCTACTATGACACATTCCCTGTTCAAGGATTACTCGAAGAGCATACAGAAAAAGATTTTTATCTTGAGCTTATGAAGCTCTATCAAACAACTTCTCTAACATAAGGATAACAATGAATTGGTTTTTTTTAACAGTAGGATACAGTGGTCTCTCACCAAAAGCACCTGGAACAATGGGTACTTTGGTCTCACTGCCACTCGGTATGCTTATACTTCTTTATTTTGATACTACTACCCTGTTTTTGGCAGCTTCTCTTATCTCAATAATTGCTATTAAAGTCATTAATGAGTATGAAGAAGAGTCTGGTACACACGACAATCAAAAAATCGTCATTGATGAACTTGCAGGTATGTGGTTTGCCCTTTCAGTAGCACCGGCAATCAGTATCTCTGCCAATCAGCTCTTTGATCTGCAAAATGGATTTTTAATTCAGTCACTCCTCTCATTTGCCCTTTTTCGTGCTTTTGACATTACAAAACCTTCCATCATAGGGAGAATCGATCGTGAAGCAAAAGGTGGAGTTGGTGTTATGGGAGATGATATCATCGCAGGATTTGCTGCAGGAATATCTTCTGCTGCACTCTGGCAGGGCTGGCTGGCTCTACAGGAGTATATTGCTTAAAAAAGAAGTCTTTATCAACTTCTTTTTATCTCTTCATACGCTTTTTTTGTAAGCTTCTCTAAAAGATCATCATAAGATATATAAGAACTCTCAAGCTCTACGGCTCGCTGTTTGAGTGCTGAAAACTGCTTTGTATTTTTCATATCAATAGCAGTTTTTGGCAGTTTTTGAATCATTGCAAGGGAATCAAGATCTGAAAAATCAAGAACAGCATCAAAAGCCAAGAGATCAACTGGCATATCAGAAGCTATTCTGTTTATATCTGCACTGCTTAGATCTACTTCCTTTGTAAAAGCCATCAAGGCTTCAAGATCATCATTAAAATAACTCACTTCAAAACCACAAGCAAGAAATGAAAAAGCTTTTGCATAATGGTTTGTACCAATAATGGCAATTTTAGACGCATAGAGATCTTTTAAATGTTCCGTTAAAACACGTATGCTAAAAATATCTCCATAAAGCGATTCCTCTTTTTTATAGACAATATCACACATTCCACTCCGTCTGGCAATTGCACTCATATCATCCATCATATCAGGCATCTGTGCAACATATTCACTTGAGATCACAGCACCGTTTACATGTGATGTTTTCATATTTGTTACCGTAAAATAGAGGTCATCTTCTCGAATATTCATAGGAATGATCATAATATCATCCCCATTTGCCTTAAAAAGCTTGTTAAGTTTTGCTGAAAAACTACTCGATCCTGCATGCTCACCAATGTAACCAAA
>JAMOSE010000176.1 GCA_027063215.1 Sulfurimonas sp.
ATGAATGATAAAGTATTTGCAAAACCGATAAAAAAACAGTTTGAATTTGATGAGGAGGTCGCTGCCGTCTTTGATGATATGCTGCAGAGGAGTGTTCCTTTTTATAAAGAATCTCAAAAAATTACAAAATTTTTTGCACTCAAAGCACTTCGTGAAAATGGTATGTTATATGATCTTGGCTGCTCGACAGCTTCTTTACTTATCGATATACACAGGGAATTACCAGCAAAAGCAACACTTGTCGGTCTTGATAATTCTGAAGCTATGCTTGAGCGTGCAAGAAGAAAGATAGAGGCTTTTGGTGCAGATATCTTTGTTGAAAATGGAGATATTTTAGAATATGATTATAAAGAGGCAGATGTTTTTATTTCTAATTATACATTACAGTTTATACGTCCTCTTGTACGCGAAGAACTCATAAAGAAGATAGCCTCGGCTCTACACAAGGAAGGACTTTTTATTTTCAGTGAAAAAGTAATCTCCCATCACTCCAAACTCAATAAAGATTTGATTGAGTGTTATTATGACTTTAAAAAAGAGCAGGGATATAGTGCCTATGAGATTATGCAAAAGCGTGAGGCTTTAGAGAATGTTTTAGTCCCTTACAGTGAAGAAGAGAATATTATTATGGCAAAAAATGCCGGTTTTTCTCATTGCGAAGTTGTTTTTCGCTGGGCAAATTTTGCAACTTTTATAGCTATAAAATAGTTTTTACCAGACATTAGAACTGTTTTGTGGTTCTTTTGTTTTGAGGGCTTCTTTGATTTCTTTATAGGTGACAATATCATCCTCTCCACACTCTTTATGGTAATAACCTTGCAGATCATAGTACTCTTTGCAATCACTGTAGTATTGCATTGAGATGCCGTGTTTATTGACACATCCCGAAAAGAAGAGTAAAAAGCCAAGCAGTATAAATAGATAGAGAATATTTTTCATAATAATCGACTAAGCATATACTATACCTAAACTTTAAAACTCTCTTTTGTCTTACACAGATCTGTTAAAAAACATGCATCGCATTTTGGATTTTTTGCAGTACATATATAACGCCCAAAAAGTACCATTCCCTGATGGAGGGCATGGAGATCGTTTTTAAATTTTTTAACAAGTGTCGCTTCTGTTGCTTTTGCAGATTTATCATCACTTAGACCCAAACGGTGTGATACTCGAAAAACATGGGTATCGACTGCCATAAGATTTGCTCCGGTGTACTCTATCATAACTACATTTGCTGTTTTTTGTCCAACCCCTGCCAATGTTTGAAGATCTTTTTCATTCATAGGGATTGCTCCGTCATAGACTTCCATAACACGCTGTGCCATTTTAATGATGTTTTTGGCTTTGTTATTAAAGAATGAACAGGTGTTTAGAAGTGCTTTTACATCTTCTAGATCAGCTTGTGCTAACTCTTTTGGTGATGGATATTTTTCAAAAAGTGCGGGCGTTATAAGATTTACTCGTTTGTCTGTGCATTGTGCAGAAAGAGCAACAGCGACAACTAACTCATAAGCATTTTTATACTTTAGCTCTGTTACTGCGTCACTGTAACGCTCTATAAAACGTTTGCGGATCTCTTGGATCTCTTTTTTTGTTGCTTTTTTCATAAAGGAATTTTACCAATATTTGTGATATAATCAAAACTCTGGAGGAGTGATATGGGCTTTTTTTCAATGATTTTTGGTGGAATAAAACCAAAACAGACTTTACATGTAGCAAGAAAAGATGTTTCTGCTTATTTGGATGATAACTTTTTTAAAAATATTGTTGATAGTAGTGAAAATATAATACTTTGCTTTTTAGAAGGTGAGGGATGGATATGGGCAAATAGATACTTTTTAAAGAAGATGTCGTATCATGATCTGAATGATTTTAAAAAAGAAAACGAGAGTATAAGAGATCTTTTTTGCAAAGAAAGTGAAGAGATCTTCACAGAATCAGATAAAAGTTGGCTTGATTATATAAGAAAATATAGAAGTGATGGATACAGAGTGAATATCAGATTTCCTGCAAACACAAAAGAAGAGTTTGCTTTTGATGCGTACTGTTCGTTTTATCCTTACAATAAACAGCTATATATATTAGAGTTAAGAGATGTAAGTGAGCTTGATAAAGCATATTTAAAGATAAAAGAAGTTGAAAAACTAAAAAGTAAATTTTTAGCAAAAGTAGGTTCTGAATTGAGAACGCCTATGCATGGTATATTGGGCTTTTTAGAACTGCTTCAGGAGACAAATCTTGATAAAAAACAGTTAGAATATATTCATATGATTACAAATTCTTCACATACATTGATGTCAAATATTGAAACGCTTCTGGATCTTTCACAGCTGCAAAGTGGTCATTTGGAGTTGAAAAATGAGGAGTTCGATCTTCTTAGCGGAATGGAAAAATTTGCTACCAATTTTTATAAGAGAGGGGAAGAAGAGGGAGTAAAAGTACTTTCGTTTCTTGATCCTAAACTTCCCAAAAAATTAGAGGGTGATGGTAAGAAGATTGTCCAAGTGATGAATGCAATAGTTCAAAATGCAATGAAATTTACGCCAAGAGGCGGAAAAATTGTAATTGATGTAAAACTTTTAAAACGTGCACAAAACGGAGAATGCAGTATCGGTTTTGGTGTCAAAGATAATGGTAAAAGAATTTCTCAAGAGCAGATTGCAATGATGAATGAATCTTTTAGTGCAGAAAATTATGCAGATGAAAGAATGGATGTAGGTTTAAGTTTTGCCTATAGATTGATTCGTCTAATGGGTTCAGAACTCCATATAACCAGTGAAAATGCCAAAGGTGTATATATAAATTTTGTACTTAATTTTCAGCATTCAGAGGGACAAAACTATAAAATGATACCAAAAAGAAAGGTAAAAGTTCTTCTGCTTGATAGCTCTAAAATTGATGAAGCAAATTTTTTGACAATTTATTTACGTTCCTTTGCAACAGATGTTATTAAAGCGAATCAGTTAGATATTACTTTATACAATGATATAGATGAACTCTATATTGTAGCAGATCAGAATGATTTATCTTGGATGCTTGAACTTGGAACCTATACCAAAAAAGCACCAATTACTCTTTTACTGAATGAAGGTGAAAAATTACAGACAAAATTGATGCATATTGTTGATACAGTAATTACGAGACCATTATTGCCGAGTATTGTGGCAAAACATCTCTACTCTGTACATAAACTTGAAAAAGACTTCTCAAAAGAGTTAAAACAACTGCAGTTAAAATCTCAAATCAGAGCGCTTGTCGTTGAAGATAATTTGATCAATCAAAGACTTATTAAAATTCTTTTACAGGAGTATAATATTGAAGTTTTAAGTGCGATCAATGGTTTAGAGGCTGTAGATATGACACAAAAAAAGAGTTTTGATATTGTTTTTATGGATATAGATATGCCACAGATGAATGGAATAGTGGCTACAAAACTCATTAAAGAGAAGAAAGAGCATACAAATTTGCCTATTGTTGCACTTACTGCAATGGCAATGGAGGGAGATAAAGAGATGCTCCTTCGTGAAGGGCTTGATGATTACCTCTCAAAGCCGCTTACTCGAGAAAAATTAGAATATATTTTAGAAAAGTATCTTAAAGTAGAGTAGAAATAAGAGGCTGTTTAATAATCATTAATATAAACTTATTAAACTTTTCATAATTAATTACAAGGAACTATAATGAATAAAGTTGCAATATTACTTTCTGCTTTACTCTTAACAGGAGTAGTGGCATCTGCAAAAACTTTAGTAACGGTAAATGGTAAACCAATTACTCAAGAAGAGGTTGACCAAGAGTTAATGCAAGCTACACAGGGTAGATTTAATCAAGTACCGGCTGATCGTCAAGCGGCATTTAGACAACAGGTTCTTCAACAGTTAATAGGGAAAGAACTTATCTTTGATGATGCAAAAAAATCAGGGATTACAAAATCGGCTGAGTATAAAAAAGAGTATAAAAAGCTTGAACAGAGAATGAAAAAAGAGCTTGCTATTCAGGTTTGGCAGAAAAAAGTACTTGATAGTATCAAGATCTCAAATAAAGAGTTGAAAAGCTACTATAAGAAAAATATGGATGAGTTTAGAGAAAAAGAGTCTGTGCATGCTCGTCATATTTTAGTAAAAACAGAAGCTGAAGCAAAAAAAGTTATTAATCAGTTAAAATCTTTAAGTGGTGCAAAACTTAAAGAGAAATTTATAGAACTTGCTAAAAAAGAGTCAACTGGACCTAGCGGACCAAATGGCGGTGATTTAGGTTATTTTTCAAAAGGTCAAATGGTACCGGCATTTAATGACAAAGTATTCTCTATGAAAAAAGGTACGATTACTTTACAACCTGTAAAAACACAGTTTGGTTATCATGTCATCTATCTTGAAGATAAAAAACCGTCAATGACTAGAAGTTTTAACGAAGTAAAAGCATTTATTGAACAACGTCTTAAAATGGAAAAATTTAAAGAAGTTATGAAGAAAAAGATGGATAAACTTCAGAAAAAAGCTACTATAAAGTAAGTAGTTATGAAAATCTCTCCTTTATCTAAAATAATTTTAGATGAGCGGGAGTTTCTTGTTAAGCGAGATGATCTTATTGATCCTTACTTAGCGGGAAATAAGTACAGAAAACTCTATCCTCTTTTACAAACTTCAAAAGAAACATTTCATACTATTATCTCTTATGGCGGAACACAATCTAATGCAATGCTGGCAATTGCTGCTATGTGCAAAGCAAAAGGGTGGAATTTTATCTACTATACAAAAGAACTCTCCAAAAGACAAAAAGAGTATCCCAGCGGTAACTATGCAGATGCTTTACAACTTGGAATGCAGCATCATGAAATAGCCAATGAACTCTATAGAGATTTTATTGCATCACTTGGCATTACTATAGATGAAAAAACTTTTATTATTGATCAGGGTGGGGCAGTTACTGCGGCAAAAATAGGTTTGGAGGTGCTTGCCAAAGAGTTACGCAAGCAGTTGCAAGCCTATCCAGATATCAAAGCTTTGGCAACACCCTCTGGTACAGGAACAACGGCACTCTTTTTGGCACACGCACTTCCCGAGTACACAGTATACACAACACCTTGTATAGGAAATAGTGCATATTTAGAAGAACAGATGTCAGCACTTGCTACAATTCCTAGCAATCTTACTATATTAGAGCCAAAAAAAAAGTATCACTTTGCAAAACCATATAGAGAGTTTTATACAATTTATAAAAAACTGTTACAAAGCGGTGTAGAGTTTGACTTGCTTTATGCACCTGCTATGTGGCAATCTCTGCTTGAGACAACTTCAGAACCGATCTGTTATATTCACAGTGGTGGGGTGAGTGGAAACAGCTCTATGCTGCAAAGATATAAAAAAT
>JAMOSE010000177.1 GCA_027063215.1 Sulfurimonas sp.
AAGAAATCAGTTAAGGATTGTTTTGAAAACACGACAGTATTCTGTGAAAGTATTAGAGATTAAACTTGAAGATGAGGATAAGTTTAAAAGTTTTTTTGATAAAAATTATCAATTTTTTCAAAATCATCTTATTGTGATTGAGGGGCAAGAGAGTAGTACTGTTAAAAGATATTTACAAGAGAAAAATATGCGTTATGTATTTAATCTCTCTCTTGAAAGAAACAGTGCGCATACTTCTGCAAGCAAGAGTAGAAATACAGCACCGCAAGAGAGTGCTCCAAAAGCAAAAAGAACGAATCTTCAGGTTATTGATAAGTTGGTAAGAAGTGGGCAGGAACTGAACATAAAAGGGGATTTGCTTCTATTAAATCGTGTAAATAGTGGAGGAAGTATTGTGATTGACGGTACTTTGATTATTACACAAATTGTAGAGGGTTCTATCCGTTGTAATGGAAACTTTATGATGTTGCAAGCTTCTCCAAAAGCCAATATCGTGTTTCATGGAGTAGAGGTTGATAACAGTTTTTTACAAGATAAATTAAACAGAGTAGAACTTATAGATGATGAGATCATCATAACACCCGTATTAAAGGAGACAAATTGGGCGTAGTCATGGCAGTTATTAGTGGTAAAGGTGGTGTTGGTAAAACAACAACTACTGCAAATGTAGGGCTAGGAATAGCGATGAATGGAAAGAGTTGTGTTGTAGTTGACTTTGATATAGGTCAACGAAACCTTGATATGCTTTTAGGTCTGGAAAATCGTGTGGTTTATGATCTTGTGCATGTTATGGATGAAAATATCAGTACAAAACAGGCTCTTATTAAAAGTAAAATGAATCCAAATCTCTCTTTTTTGGCCGCTTCACAAACAAAAGATAAATCTGTTTTAGATTCTGAAAAAATTAAAAAATTGATAGAGACACTGAAAAATGATTTTGACTATATAATTTTAGATGCTCCTGCTGGAATTGAGAGTGGATATGAGCATACTATAGAGTTTGCAGACAAAGCAATTATTGTGGTAAATCCGGAAGTATCTTCTATTCGTGATTCTGATCGAGCTATTGGAATTTTGGATGCTAAAAGTCAAAAGGTCAAAGATGGTCAAGAAGTTGAAAAATATCTTATCATTAATCGTATAAATCCAGAAATGGTACAAAGTGGTGAGATGTTAAGCAGCAGTGATATTTTAGATATTTTAAATATTCCTCTTATTGGAAAAATTCCAGAAGACAAAGCTATTATTGATGCCTCAAATCAAGGAAAGCCTATCATTTTAAATGAGGATTCTGAAGCTGGAAAAGCTTACAAAAGAGTCGCTGCAAGATTTTGTGGTGAACGTGTTGATTTTGTTGATGTAGAGTCACCACAAAGTGGTGGTATCTTTAAAAAAATTAAGGGGATCTTTTCATAATGTTTCCTTGGTTTAAGAAAAAAAACAGTGCAAAAACAGCAAAAGACAGGTTGACAATAGCAATAATGTCCGATAGAACAAACAATAGTTTACCGTTTATGGAAGAGCTGAAAGCTGAAATTATAGAAGTGGTAAAAAAATATATAGATGTGAAAAAAGT
>JAMOSE010000178.1 GCA_027063215.1 Sulfurimonas sp.
TAAAATAGATTAGTAGGATGAAAAATGGAAGAAATCGTAGAAAAGGCTAAGCATTTTTTTGAAGTTGCTAAAGAGTTGAACTTTGATGTAGTGGCTATTTATGCAAAAGAGCCTCAAATGATGCAAATTTTGGGTGGTGCAATCGCGCTTGTTGTGTTGATTGTAATTTTGATTATTAGAAGTAAAATGAAACATGCAGGGGCGAATAAAGCTTTACAAAACTTAGAGAGTTATGTAGAGAGTTTTGAAGAGTATCAGCAAAATCTGCAAAAAATTCTTAAGACGATAAAAGGGGCAAAGGGAGATTTTTTAGAGTCTCTGAAAGCAAAAAAAGAGGATTATTATAAAGAGCAGCTTAGAACATTACGTGAATTGCCTTTAGAAGAAAAGATAGAGAAATATCAAGAGATGGCATCACTCTATTCTCAACTTGCAAAAGCAGTGCGTGATGAAGAGTTACGTGAGTTTTATGAACAAAAAGCTGAAGAGATCTTGGAAAAAGAGTTACTTGAAAGCATCAGTGCATATATGAGAGATTTTAGTTTTACTCCTGAAGATGTTGTTGTGCTTGAAAAAATAGTTGCGTATGCAAATACAAAAGAAGATCCAGAAGGTGTACTTTCAATTGTTATGGATAAGCTCCAAGGTATTGATTTTGGATCAAATTTAGAGCGTTATACATTTGTACAAAATCTAGATGCTCAAAAATTGGGCCCTATTTATGACTATTGTACAGAGCAACAACAAAAACTTTTTGAAGATGGTGAGCGTATTGTAGCAGCTGAAGTTTTAGAGTATCTGCTTGAAAATGGGGAAAAAGAGAGAGTTATAACTTATATCAAATCTCTCAAAGTGCCTACACATTTACAAGAGCTTTATTATAGATTTTTTAACCAAAAAGATTTGCAGGAGCTTGATTTTGCATTTATAGCAAATCCATTAGAGATCAATCAAGAGTATGCAAAGTATATTGAGAACCTTGTAACGCAGCAGTGGAGAGACGATAAAGCACTCGAAACACTTCTCAAATATAAAAATTTTGCAGATGTTGTAGGGCATGACAGGGTACGTCTGATTATTGAACGTATTGATGATCTTCGTAAAGAGATAGAAGAACATGAGAAGCTTGAAGAAGCCTTGAAGTTAGCGAAAGAGGCACATACTTTAGCCTTAGAGACAAAAGCCTTGATGGATAAAAAGAAAGAAAATACTACAGTAGGTGCAAAAGATGTATCTGCATTAACGCCTGCTTAAGAAAAGGCAGAGGGCGTGTTGAAAATTTCGTGTCAATTTGATTGAGTGTGGGCACGGAATTTTTTATGCTCTCTATTTTTCATGTAGCATCTCTCCCAAAACTCTATTGAGTCTTTCTTTATTTATCGGTTTCGTCAAATACTCATCCATTCCGGCTTCAAGAAATTTCTCTCTGTCCCCTTTTAAGGCATTTGCTGTTAGTGCGATGATAGGAGTATGCGTTAAACTGTTTTCTTCTTCATAGTTTCGTATCTGTTTTGTGGCTTCCATACCGTTTAAGTTTGGCATATTTTCATCCATTAAAATTGCATCATATGTATCATGATTTTGTTTATACAGCTCAACTGCTTGAACGCCATCATTT
>JAMOSE010000179.1 GCA_027063215.1 Sulfurimonas sp.
GCTTTAATATTTATGAAGTACCCTCCATTTTCTTTATAAAGAAGATCAAAGATACTCTTTATAAACAAGATAGTATGATACGTAAACTTGATAATCTTGATGCATTAAGTGCCAGACCATAATAAATAGAAAAACTATAAAAGGAGTGAAAATGAGCAATATTTTAGATTGTGCTATTGTCGGTGGAGGCCCTGCAGGTCTTACGGCAGGACTCTATACAACACGTGGCGGACTTGAGAACGTAGTAATGTTTGAAAAAGGTATGCCCGGCGGTCAGATCACACAAAGCTCTGAGATCGAAAACTATCCTGGTGTAACAGGTGATATTACAGGGATGGATCTGATGATGCCATGGCCAAAGCAGTGCCAAAAATTTGGACTTAAACATGAAATGGTCGAGGTAAAGCAGATCCGTAAAGATGGTGATATCTTCTCTATTATTATGAGTGATGACACCCTCAAACATGCGCATTCTGTGATCGTATGTACCGGATCATCGCCAAGACATGCCGGTTTTAAAGGTGAAGATGAATTTTTAGGACGGGGTATAAGTACCTGTGCAACCTGTGACGGCTTTTTTTATAAAGGCAAAGAAGTAGCCGTTATCGGTGGCGGTGATACGGCTCTTGAAGAGGCACTCTACCTTGCTAAAATCTGTTCAAAAGTCTATCTGATTCACAGACGAGACAAATTTCGTGCAGCGCCAAATACTGTAAAACGCGTAGAAGAAAATGAGAAAATTGAGCTTATTTTAAATAGTGTTCCCGATGAAGTTTATGGTGATGCTATGGGTGTAACAGGTATTAGAGTAAAAGATAAAGATGGGAACCTTCGTGATATTGAAGTACCTGGAGTTTTTGTTTTTGTCGGTAATGATGTAAATAATCAGACACTTATTCAAAAAGACGGTAGCTTTTTATGTGATGTTAATGAGCAGGGACAAGTTATAGTAGATCTCAGTATGAGAACCTCTGTATCAGGTCTTTTTGCAGCGGGTGATATGCGAATTGAAGCACCAAAACAGGTTGTCAGTGCAGCAGGTGACGGTGCAGTTGCAGCTATTGCGGCAATCAGTTATGTTGATGAATTATTAAATTAAAGGAAATTATATGGCAGATATAAAAGTTGGTGTATTTGGAGCAAGCGGTCGTGTAGGAAAACTACTCATTGAAGATCTCAAATCGACAGAGGGAATGAGTTTAAGTGCTGTTTATGTAAGAAACTCTTTAGATTTTGCAATCAATCCTTCGGTATTGGTTACATCAGATATGCACTCTTTTTTAAGTGCAAGTGATATCATTATAGATTTCTCACTTCCTGAGGCGTGTGAAATTCTTTTAGAAGAGGCTATTAAAACACCAAAACCTCTTGTTATTGGGACAACTGGTTTAAATACACACCAGTTGAACCTTTTAAAACAGGCAAGTGAGCTAATGCCAGTACTCTATGCTACAAATATGTCTTTGGGTGTTGCCCTTTTAAATAAACTGGTTTATCAAGCTTCTGCTGTACTTGATGGTTTTGATATTGAAATAGTAGAGATGCATCACAGACATAAAAAGGATGCTCCTAGCGGTACAGCATTGACACTGAGTGAATCAGCAGCACGTGGTCGCGGACTTGATATTGACAAAGTACGTATTAGCGGACGTGACGGCAATATTGGTGAACGTACAAAAGATGAGATAGCTGTGATGGCACTTCGTGGTGGAGATATTGTCGGTCGTCATACTGTAGGTTTTTACAATGATGGAGAGTTTATTGAACTCAACCATACTGCAACATCAAGAAACACATTCTCAAAAGGTGCTCTACGTGCCGGAAAATGGCTTGCAGACAAAGATGCAGGACTTTATAGCATCAGTGACTGCTTAGAGCTCTAAGCTATATACTTCTCTCTTTTGAGAGAGGTTATTTTTAAAATCTTTTTATATCTCTAAAGCAGACTTTGCCAGTTTTGCCCATGCAGAGTCAGGATCTGCTTTTATCGCTTCTTTATAAGCTTTTGTTGCTTCGGCATCTCTCCATAATTTACTCAGCACTGTCCCTAGTAAATACTTCTGACGAGCACGTTCACTTTTTCTTAAAGGAACTTTATCAAGAGACTTTATAGCATCTAAAGCGCTATTGTAATCACTTTTATCCATATATGCACTGTAAAGTGCAAATTCAATATAAGGACTTTGTGCATGAGAATGCGATCGTTTTTGGATCTCCATAACTTTTTTTCCATACTGAATAACAATATTATTATCTTTTAAATCACTTCCTAGATGTACCATAGCAACATAACGATCTATATCTTTATAATTAAGACCAAAAAGTTCCTCTATTTTTGCTATTGTTTGCATCATTTTTTCTTTTTGTTCTAAACGTTCATAAGCATCAAACAAATAACGATACACATCTTTATACGATGATTTTTTCATATCTTCAACAAGAGCAATTAAGTCTTTTGCAACATCAACCATCTCACTATAGTTTCCTGTCTCAAAATCAATTTTCATATATCTATAAAGCCATTTTTTACGTTCATTAAGGTTTTTCGATTGTAAATTTTTTGATGCAATAGATTTACTAAGCTGAAAATTTCCACCTTTCATTGCACAGCTGTAGATACCATCATCCCAATTATCTGAAAGTGTAATATTATAATCATTAGCAATAACTAATACATTCTTACAGTTTTTCTGCTTCAAAGAATTTTCCATCATACCCATAGCAGCCTCTTTAATTATCTGATCGACATCATTATAAAGTTCAGGATCAAGGAGTTTTAATTTCTCCTTCATATTTAAAACATCTTCAAATTTTTTCTCTTTTAATAACAGTTGAGCTTTTTTATAAAGAGCCTTATCTGCTATAATATCACCACTGTACTCTTCTATTAATTTATTGTACTCCTCAAGCTTTGCACTGGTATTTAACTCATCATTTTCAAAAAAGAGTCCATCTTTAATTATCTGAATCTGCTGAATATAATCACCATCTGGAAATTTTTTAATATAATCATTCAGTGCTTTTAGGGCTGCTTTTTTATCTTTTGTTTTGGCAAGCCAAAGCGCTTTGTCTTTCAAGAGCTCTTCATATTCATCATAAGATGGTCCCATTGCATGAAGCATTGCATCGGCAATGGCAGCTGCTGTTTTATACTCTTGTGCATCTGCAAGTTTTTGCATTATATCCATTGACTCTTTTAGCTTGGTTATAAAAAAACTTGGTTTTGCACTGATAATTTTCAGAGCATATTTTGCAGCTTGTTTTGGAGAATTTTCTAGCAAAATATTTGTCAAATGGTATGCTGCAGATGCTGCAACTTCCAAATTAGCCGTTTCATATAATGCCTTTTTATAATACTTAATTGCCTTGCTTGTTCCACCCGAATCTTCAAGCATTTCACCTTTATATATATACGCCTTCTGCGTATAAATATTCCCCTTATGCTCACTAAAAAGTCGATCAAAAAAATAATCAGCATCACTGTTTTGTCCGATCTTCACATATGCTTTTGCTATCAAAGAGAGTACCTCGGGTATATTTTCATCAGAAGAGTACTCTCGTAAAAATTCTTTTGCATAGCTAATAACATTCTCATAATCTTTGAGTCTTTCATAAACACGAATTTTATAATAAATAAGCTCGGATTTAAAAAGAGTATTTGGATATTTTTGCAAAACTTCATCTATTAAATCTAAAGCTTTATCATACTTTTTTACAGAAAAATATTTTTTTATTTTTAAATATTCAGTAACATCTTTTACTTTTTTAATATAAACAGGGTTACCTTTAAGATCCAAACTACCAACATAAGGTAACATATCTTGATCAAGAAAAAATGGAAAGTTGATCGATAGTGCAGGTTCTAATTCATGCTTTAACAAAGGAAATTTTTCTTTATAACCTATAATATTCCAATCCTTTGCTACTTTTACATCAGCCCAAAAAACACTGGTATCTTTCGTTAAATCAAAAATATCTGCAATCAATTTAATTTTATAAAAGGGTTTAATTACAATAAAAAAAGTATCCTGTTTATAAAAACTATCTATTTTAAAAAAATTATTTTGAAGATATTGAATTTTTTGAGATGGTTTTTTTGAAAAGGCACATATAACTTTTTGTACTGTAGCAAAATCATCCGTAATTTCTTGACACATAAAATCATCTTTATCAGAAATATGAAATATGGAATATTTTACAAAGTTATCTTTTGCACTGTCGATCGATATCTCTAGTGCAAAAGAGTATGTAGATAGAAAGGCTAAGAGTATGTATTTGAACAATTGCTCTTCTCCTTTGAAAAGTAAGATATTGCTAGTTAATAACCACTATTATATACAAAAGCAGTAATAAACTCTAAAAGCGGATTTATAGCTACAAAAGCAAATATAGTTCCCATTGCTGCGATTCCAATAATAGTTTTCAATGCTAATGTCGCATTTGTTACATAAACTTCTCCACCATTTGCAACAACTGGCTCTTTCATAAACATATATACAATCAGTTTTAAATAATAATACCCTGCAATTGCAGAGTTAAGCGCCATAATAAGTGCTAAAATTGTATAGCCACCTGTTACTGCAGAAGAGATCATATAAAGTTTACCCCAAAAGAGTGCAAATGGAGGCACACCCGCAAGACTCAACATAAACAGACCCATAATCAGTGCTGCAACCGGTGCAGTTTTAATCATACCGGCAAACTTATCATACGAGTGATCTGAACTTTGATGATCCGGAAGATGTTTTTGTCTTGACATCCACAGCATAGAAAATGATCCAAGATTTGTAAAACTAAATAAAATCCAATAGAGAAAAAGCGCAGAGTTAGCCTGCGTTGTTCCGATTAAAATAGCAGCCATAACAAAACCTGCATGAGAGATAGAAGAGTACGCAAGCATACGCTTCACATCAGTCTGAACCAATGCCCACATATTTGAAGCTGTCATTGTCACAACAACAACAATATAAAGCACCACATCAAGCCATACTATACCACTGTGAACCAAGAACTCAAAAAATCTCATTGCAACCACAAATGCAGCAATTTTTGGAACAATTGACATATATCCAGCCATTGATGCTGATGCACCTTCATAGACATCCGGTGCCCATGTATGGAATGGAATTAAAGAGAGTTTGAAACCAAATGCAGCTAAGAAAAACGCTACACCTACAAGCACAAACCCAATATCAGCATATCCGTTTGCAGCAAGTACTAATGCTATTTTATTGATCTCAACGGAACCGGTAAGTGCATAAAATATCATTGCACCAAAACTAAAGAAACCTGCAGCCAACGCACCCATAGTAAAATATTTTACTGCCGCTTCAAAAGATTTATCACGGTTGTGCATAGCAATAAGTGTATAAAGTGCTAAAGATGAAGTCTCCAAGCCTACAAACACTAAAATAAGGTTATCTGTTGCTACCATAAACTGGAAACCTGCAATCATAAACAAAAAGAGTGCAAAAAATTCAGGATATGAAAATTCATGGAAACGTTTATGTGTCATCGCAAGTGGTATAAAGAGCATAGAAGCACCTACAATAACAAACTGCGCTAAAATAGCCAATCCATCAATGAGCATAACATCAAATACACCAAGCGTTGTTCCATTTGTCATGAAAATTCCACTTGCATTTGCTATTGCTACAAAATCCATTACTAAAAACAGAAGACTCAAGACTACGTAAAGTGATTTATGAAGACCACCTTTTACTATATCTATCACTAGAATTAACAGTGCTCCAACTACTGGTATAAGCATTGGTGCAAGAGTCATTAAATTTAATGACTCCATTGAAATATTGATTGGCGACAACATTAGTGCACCTCCTCTTCAATAACAGTTTTTTTAATAACGACAACTTTCTCTTTCGTCAAGTCAGGGATTCTGCTTTTAGCCAATTCAGTTTGTGATTTATTGTGCATTAACTGTACAATAGACTCTACTGATTTATTGATTGGTCCAAGAACCGGTTTTGGATAAACACCCAACCAAATAGCTACAATTACTAATGGGATCAGTCCAAAAAGCTCTCGTTTATTAATATCTGGCAAGTTTTTGTTTTTCTCATTTGTAACATCACCAAAGAATGCTTTTTTATACGCTGCAAGCATATAGATAGCACCCACAATAATTCCTGTTCCTGCAAGCAGTGTCAAGATGTGTGATTGTTGATAAAATCCTAAAAGTGACAGGAACTCCCCAACAAAGTTAATAGTTAGTGGCAATCCAACAGAAGCCATCATCATAATACCAAAGATAGTTGCATATCGTGGCATAACATGTGCTAAACCACCAAACTCACTCATAAGTTTTGTATGACGTCTGTCATAGATAACACCAACAAGCAAAAAGAGCGCTCCGGCTACTACACCATGACCAAGCATTAAAAAGATTGACCCAGAGATACCCTCTACATTAAGAGCGAATGTTCCTAAAATAATTATACCCATGTGTGAGATTGAAGAGTATGCAACAACCTGCTTGATATCTTTTTGTGCATATGCCACCATAGCAGTATAGATAACCATTATAATAGCAAGTATTGCAATTGGCATCATAAAATAAGCAGCTGCATCCGGAAAGAGTGGTAATGAAAATCTAACAAACGCATATGTTCCCATTTTCAACAAAATTGCTGCAAGAATTACAGAACCGATTGTAGGTGCTTGACCATGCGCATATGGTAACCATGTATGAAATGGAAACATAGGAACTTTAATGGCAAAGCCAAAAAAGAAAGCAACAAACAACCATAATTGAAATGTCTCAGGTAAAACAAGTCTATACCAATCAAGAAGAGCAAAACTCCAATACCCAGTTGCTTGATAATAAAAATATGCCATAAAAAGCATACCTACAAGCATTACAAGTGAACCCGCAAATGTATAGAGGAAAAACTTGATTGATGCATATATACGAAGTGGTCCACCCCATGCACCAATAATATAAAGCATCGGTACAAGTGAAAGCTCCCAAAATACATAAAAGACAATTGCATCAAGAGCAGCAAAGACTCCAGCCATTGTCATTTGTAAAAAGAGGAGTGTTATAATCATATATTTTACATTTGGTGTATCAGTCAGTGAGCCGATACCAAGCAATGTAAAAAATGCTGCTAGTATAATAATAAAAACAGAGATACCATCTACACCTAATGTATAATTAATACCAAAAGCAGGCACTAACGGAAGATGTTCCATAAACTGCATACCAGAAACACTATTGTCAAATGCATACCAGAGGAACAAAGCGAGTGCAAATTCAATAGCTGAAACAGCTACTCCATACGCACGCATACTATCCTTTTGAACTGCAAAGCCAAACACAGCTGCAATAGCTGGAAAGAAAATTAAAATCGATAAAATATGATCTAACATTTACATTACTCCTAAACCTGAAAGAGCTGAAGCAGCTCCATCAGAATATCTTACTGTAACTCCAAAAATTACAGCTAACGATAGCAAGACGACTAAACCGACTACCATCCATTTTAACATAGTAGAGAGATTACCACTCTGCATTGTTCTTGTTTTCTCACCAGTACTGTAAATAATACCTGCAATTCCATCAACTGTTGCATCAACAATTTTAATATCTATTTTTTGCCAGAAAACAGCTGAAAGTTCTCTATATGGTCTAATAATATATTCTTCATAGAAGTATGGAATATAATATTGATTAATGAGCAGTTTATAGATAAATGAGTTTTCAGTCGCACTTGTTCCATCTGGTACTTTAATACCTGAACGAGCATATTTTTTATATGCATAAAGAATTGCTAAACCTACAAAAATTTGTGTACCTAACAACATAATCCATAGTGTTGTATGGGAATGAATATGATACTCATGTGCACGTAACAACTCTTCAACCATATGGAAGAAAGGTTCTTGAAAAACACCAGCGATAATTGCAAAAAGTAATAATGGACTCATAGCTACTAACATAAATCTGTACGCTTCATGTGGATGAATACCAAAAAGTTTGTAACGCTCTTCACCATGGAAAATAAGGGCTACAAGTCTAAATGAATAAAATGCCGTTAAACCCGCAGTAAAAAGCAACACGCCATAAATTACATAATGATGATCAGCAAAAGCAGCTTCTAAAATCGTATCTTTAGAGAAGAACCCTGCAAATGGGAAGATTCCTGCAAGTGCCAATGAAGCAATTGTCATCATAATCCATGTCCACTTCATAACTTTTTTCAATCCACCCATTTTAAATGGATCAAGTTCATCATGCATAGCATGCATAACATTACCAGCACCTAAGAATAGAAGTGCTTTAAAGAATGCGTGAGCCATAAGGTGAAAAAGCGCAACCCAGTAAGCACCAAGACCTGCAGCTGCAAACATATACCCAAGCTGAGAAAGCGTTGAATATGCAATGATACGTTTCATATCACGGTTTACAAGTGCCATTGATGCCGCAAAAAGAGCTACAAATGTACCAAGTGAAGCAATAAAGAGACCTACATCTGGAATGAGACTATAGAGTTCATTTGAACGAATAACAAGGTAAACCCCTGCTGTTACCATTGTTGCTGCGTGAATAAGTGCAGAAACCGGAGTAGGACCTTCCATAGCATCAGCAAGCCATGTATGGAGTGGAAATTGTGCTGATTTACCCATTGCACCAATGAAAAGGAAAATTCCAATCCATGTAAGTGTAGTAGGATCTAAAGTATGAAATGCTGCAAATGCACCATCATACTGAAGTGTACCTGTATTCCAATAAATCAAGAAAATTCCAATTAACATTCCAAGGTCAGCAATACGGTTCATAATGAAAGCTTCATTGGCTGCCCACGATGCACTCTCTTTATGAAACCAGAATCCGATAAGACCCCAAGAACAAAGACCAACACCTTCCCAACCGATAAATAGACCAGCATAATTATCACTCATAACAAGAATCATCATAGAAAAAACAAACGCTGAAAGCCATGAGAAAAATCTATTGAAACCTTTATCGTGGTCCATATAACCAATTGCATAAACATGAACAACTGTTGAAACAAGTGTTACAACCATCATCATCGTTACGGATACCTGATCAACTAAAAAACCAAAAGGAATATAAAGATCCCCGGTAGCCATCCATGTCATCATTTCAACATGAATCGGCTCACCACCCTTAAAGAGATATATTAAAAGAATTGTACTAGACACTAATGATGTAAAAATCAACAGTGAAGCGATAATCCCAGTAAAAAGCTTCTTTGGTGTAGCCGTAAAGAGCGCTGAAAAAAGAGAACTAACAAATGGTGCAAAAAGTGCAATATACAAATATTTTTCCATGCTCTTATCCTTTCATACTTGTCATAAGATCAAGGTCAATAGTTCCATGGCGTTTAAACCAAACAATTAACAGACCAAGTCCAACAGCAACTTCTGAAGCAGCGATTGCTATTACAAAAAATGCAAACATCTGACCAGTCAAGTCACCATAATAGTGTGAAATCGCAGCAAAAGCAATATTTACAGCATTGAGTAAAATCTCAGTTGCGAAAAACAATAAAAGTAAGTTCTTTCTCTTCATTACTCCCACTAAACCTATAGCAAAGAGTATTGTAGATAGAACAAGATAGTGATTTAAACCTATTTCCATCATGAAAGCACCTTTTTATTTTTTTCTTTTTTCATATCTTCAATCTCTTCACCACTCATAAGTGTAAGTGAGAGATCCATTTTCTTACCAGCTAACACAATACCTGCAACCATTGCAACAAGTAACATTATAGCTGCCACTTCAAATGGAATAAGATATTTTGTAAAAAGAACCAAACCTACTGATTGAACATTTCCAATATCATCCGCAACTGGATAGAGTGCAACGATATTATCACTCACCATTGGAACAGAAACAATGAGTACAATAAGTACTGCAGCTAAAGTTGAAAGACCAACAATAATATATTTGTTCCCCTGCTTCTCTTTTACATCACGTGTAGTATCAAAGAACATCATTCCAAATGCATAAAGAGCCATTACAGCACCTGTATAAACGATAATTTGTATCGCACCTAAAAAATCAGCACCAAGGATAAAGAAAAATGCTGATATAAAAATCATTCCCGCTGCCAATGCAGTTAATGCATATAACGCCTGCTTTGTTGTTACCACTATGTAAAACATCGCAATCGTTAAAAATGCAAACAAGTAAAACGCTACCGCTTCAAACATAATTCTAACTCCTTAATATGCTAGAGGTGTTTTTTTAACACGCTCATCTTCATGTGGTGTGATTGAACCAAAACCTTCAAATTCAAGCTGTTTACCAGCTTTCATTGTATCGATCGGTGTCAACATATCTTCATAAATGAGGAAATGCTCTCTCTGCTCACTTGCATTTTCATACTCACCACCGTGTGTAATTGCAAGTTCTGGACAAACCTCTGCACAGTAACCACAGAAGATACAACGACCAAGATTAATCGTATATTCACTCACCTCTTTACGAGAATTTTCATCAATACGTGTATCAATACGAATACAATCAGAGATACAGATCTTTTCACAAAGACCACACCCTATACATCTTTCCGTATCAGACTCCCAAAGACGCTTCATTTGGTGTACTGCACGATAACGTGGACCAATTGGCATCTTCTCTTGTGGATACTGAATCGTATGAATATCAAAACGGATCATTTCACGCATTACAACCCATAAACCTACAAAGAGTTCTCCTCTAAAAGTTCTCTTTACTACACGTTTGAACTTACCCCAACCATCTTGAGGATAATCTTCAATATCACAAAGGAAGTAATCTCCCTCTGTTACATTTCTGTTATTAAATGCTTCTAAACTCATTCATATCCCCTTAAAACATCATCACAAAACCAGTGATTACAACATTAATCACTGCTATTGGCATAAGTACTTTCCAACATAACCACATAAGTTGATCTGGTCTTACATCTGGCCATGCAGCTCTTGTCCATAAGAAAAAGAAAAAGAAAAATGCAACTTTTGCTAAAAGACCTAAAGCACCTAAGAAACTACCATCACCGTAACCACCTAAGAAAAGAAGTGGAATTACAAATGAGATAAAGAACATATTTGCATACTCACCAATAAAGAAAAGACCCCATCTCATACCAGAATACTCAGTACCAAAACCATCAATAATCTCATGGTCATTTGCAATAAGGTGAAATGGTGTACGACCAGTTTCAGCAAATGCAGCGATCCAAAAAAGAATAAATGCAACAGGTTGAGACCATACGATCCAGTTAGATATTCCACCAGCTTGATAGTTGTTAAAATCAATAAGAGATAATGAACCAACCATCATAATTGGGGCAAGAGCTGCAAGACCAGTTACAACTTCATACGAAATAAAAACTGCTGCCGCACGAGCTGCAGAAATTAAAGAGTATTTATTTGCACTTGCCATACCACCAAGAAGCGGACCATAAAGACCAACTGCCATCACACCAAGAATATAGATAATACCTACATTTATATCAGAAACAATTGGATGAACTTCATAACCAAAAATTTCAAATGATGGTAAAAATGGAATAGCAGCTGCAGCCATAAATGCTGTTGCAGCTGTAATTACAGGTGCAATTTTAAAGATAGGTGCTACAACACCGGTAGGAATAATATCCTCTTTTGTAAAAAGTTTAATAGCATCTGCACCAAACTGTAAGACACCGTAAGGACCAACATTCATAGGTCCCAAACGGCGTTGCATAAATGCAAGCACCTTACGCTCAAAATATGTACCAATACCAGCAAGCGCTGAAAATACAAGTAGAATTACAACGACTTTGATTATCGTTTCAATTAAATATGCACTATCCATATATTACACCTTTTCTATCGAAGCTACAGTAAAGCGGTAACCGCTAAAGAGAGCCTCTGAATTTAGATTTTTATCAAATGTAGGTAAAACTACTATTGAACCCTGAATTTTGTTATCACTGACAATATTGGCTGTTAATGAACCACTCTCAGTTATAACTTTTACTGTGTCACCTTCATTGAAATCAGAAGATGCCAAGTACTCTTCACTCATGTATATACCACTTTGCTCATCTAGCTCAGTTGTTTTATGAGTAAACGAACTGAACTGTCTTACAGGATTTGCTAGATAAATTATACACCCTTCAAGCTTATCATCGCTGAATTTCTCAACACTTTCGTCATCTGATGCTTTAACTGCTACATTTTCTAACACATAACCGCGCATTTCTGTACCGTCATTTTCATAATGATTTGGAAGATTATCAAACGCTTCTGCCTTAAATCCTGCAGCAGTAGGAAGTTCTACTGTATAATCTATAACATTTTGTGCTTCAAAACCTAAAGCATTTGCAATATCATTAAGCTCATATCCATTGTAACCAATCGCAACATTTGTAGGATTAACACGTTTATTCACACTTGTTAAAGTTCCCTCTTGCTGATTCATTGCCGGCATATCAAGGTCTCCATCACCTAAAGCTGAAAGTGTAAAGTCACCATCCGTATTGTAACCAATAGTATACTCTCCTCTTGCATCATCAAGCTCACAGATAAGACTTACACCCAATGTATTTGTCAATGATGGAATAATAACAGTCTCAAATGCAGTATATTTTTCTACAAGTGCAACAAGACGAGCTAAGTTTTTCGATTTTGGATGATTATAGAGATCTGGTCCAACCATAAGAGCAAAAGTCTCTTTTTTCTTCAGGTTTTTCTCTAAAGTCTCCATGAATTTCTCATCAGCACCTAAAAGAGTAAGGAGTTTGTTATCGTCAACAACGACCTCTTTTTTCACTTTTTTAGGAACCATCTTCGTTTTCTCTACTTCAACTTCTTCCTCTTCACCTGTCTCTTTGTTAACTTTTTTCTCTACTACTTTTTCAACTACTTTTTCTTTAATAGTCTCCGTCACAGTAATCGTCTTCTCAGAGTGAAACGATGCAAGATATTTTACGATATCTTTTGGAAGTTTCTCTTTGTCACCAAAAAGATCAAGTAAAAGGTAAAGCGCTATCTCTTCTTGAAGCGGTGCATGCGTTACAGTCATAATTGACTTCGCAAGACCTTCAATAATAGGATCTTTTACAGGATGGAAATAGATTCCCGCACCCTTGCTAACTGTAAGTGAGTTGTTAAGCGCATAACGAGCATTTGGATTATCCGTTTTAAGTGCTGATCCAATAGAGACGATAAAGTTCGTTGTGTGAACACGCTCAAGATCAGAACTGTAAAGTTTTTTCCCACTTACTTCAGAGTAGTCTTTCAAGAAAGTCTGGAATGCCTTTGCTTCAGGATTGACAAGTTTGTAACCATACTTCTCTTTCATCTTTTGAAGTAAAAATGCCTCTTCATTTGTAATAGTAGAAGTAAATGCAATCGTATCTGCTTTTTTGAATGCCTCTACTGCTGCCTTAAATGCTGCTTCATCTTTTGTAGCAGTCGCATTTTGATAATCAAACCCGTAACGGCCAGCACCACAGAGTGATACATAGTTCCACTCATTCATTACACGGTAGATCTTCTCTTGTGGATTTTGGATACTTGTATGTTTTACATCATAGCTAATCTGACATCCTGCAGAACAATGACCACAAGTTGCTGGAATCTGTTTCAACTCCCATGCATTTGATTTATACATAAAGTGCGTATCAACAAGTGCACCAACCGGACAAACTGCCGCACACTCACCACAACTTGTACAATCAAGTACATCTGTACCGTTTGTAAGACCGATCACAGATTTACTAAGTTTATTCCACATTGCATACGCATCTTTTGGCATCTCAGCTTTAAACTCATCAGCAACTTTGTCACCCCCACGAGGGATAGTCTTTAATGAATTGTCACCGATCATATCTTTACATGCAGTAACACAACGCTCACAAACAATACAAAGACCCGGATCGTAGTGTAGGTGACCCCAGTCATGACTGCTTCTATCTACATCTTTGATCGCATAGCTTTGTGAATCTACACCCATCTCAAGTGTATAGTTTTGAAGCTCACACTCACCTGACTGATCACAAACACCACACTGCAGTGGATGGTTTACATCGTAAACCTCCATAATAGCGCGACGCTCTTTTTGAATATTCTCTGTGCTCGTCGTAATATTCATTCCGTCTTTTGCTTTGGCATTACAGGCATATACCTGCTTACCATCAGCTTCAACAAGACATATACGACATGCAAGAGTTGGACTACAACGTGTTAAATAACAAATTGCCGGAATAAAAATATCATTCGCACGAGCGGCATTGAGCAGATACTCACCCTCTTGCGTTTCAACTTCTTTTCCATCAATGTTTATGACTATTTTACTCATTACATTACTCTCACTATTTTGGATTTAAGAAATCTATAACTGCCATAATTATAACCACTATCAAAGGTAGGGTTAAGAGCAATTGTTCCTTTTAACTCATCATCTAGTTTAAAGACTCTCTTTTGTGTACGATCACCTAAATGAATCTCAATTGTATCACCATCACTAATCTTCGCGGCTGCAGCAAATTGTGCTGAACCTCTTAGTGCTGTATCACGCTCTAACTGTTTTGTTACATTTGTAAAATTGTTAAACTGCAGTACTGGATTTGCAGAGTAGATAACGGTTCCGTTATACTCCGGAAGGTCTTCTACCTCCTCAACTTTTCCATTCATCTCACAATCTACACTCTCTAAAAGATATCCACGTTCATCTTCACCAAATGCTCCAAGGAAATTCTCTAAAGAGTCAAATTCTACTGCTTTAAAACCACTTGCCATTGGTAACTCTTTTGTATAATCGATCGTATTTTCACTCTCAATTTCAAATGCACAAGCGATATCATTTAGCTCATATCCATCAAAGCCAAGTGCAGCATTCAGTGGCAGAACTCTGTTGTCAATGCTGACAACTGTACCCTCTTGCTGATTGAGTGCTGGAACTTTTAAGTTGGCATCTTCTAAAGCTGATAGTATATACTCACCCGAAGCATTATAACCAACAACTTTGCTTAAATCTTCATCACAATCAAGGTCACAAATAAGTGAAACACCAACTGTATTTACCTCATTTGGAACTACAAGCAGTGAAAAGTCCGTATATTTTTCAATAAGAGCTGCCAGTTTTGCAATATTTGCTGCTCTGCTGTGAGCAAACATATCACTACCAATAATAAGAACTTTATTTTGTGAACGCATAAATGACTTACTCATACTTGCAAGTTCATCATCACCAACATTACTCTCTGCTTCAAGATAACCTAAATCAAGATCTGCCAAGAATGCTTTTGTTGCATCATCAACATCAGCATTTTTCAGAAGTTCATTTGCCAAAAGTGCCATTACGCCCTCTTCGCTTCCTGCTTCATACTTCATAAACTGTGTTGCAGTATTTTTCATTAAAGCATCTTCCATAGGATGTGCATAAACAATTCTTGCACCATTATGACGGGCTGCAGTTGTCAAAGCGTAACGAACACCTGGATTATCTGTTGCGATACGTGTACCAATAACAATTATTGCATCAGCCTGTTTTACAGCATCTAAAGAGGCACTCGCATGAAGTTTTCCACTTACAGAACCATATGCTTTCATAAACGCACCATAGAGTCTTGCATCTTCATTAAAGAGTTTCAGACCAAGTTTTGCTTTGAGTTTTTGTAAAATCAATGCCTCTTCGTTTGTGATCATTGATGTAAAACGAATAGCCTCTGCATTTTCAATCTTGCTTAGCGCAGTTTTAAACTCTGATTCATCTTTTGTAGCAGATGCATCAAAATCAAAACCAAAACGTCCAGCCCCACAAAGGGATGCAAACTCAAAGTTGTTTTTTACTCTGTAGATCGAATCATCAGCATTTATACCACTGTGACGTGTCTCATACTCAAGCGGACATCCTGCAGAACAGTGTGCACATGTAGATGGAACACGTGTAAGCTCCCATGCATTTGCAGAGTATTTAAAATCGCTGCTCACAAGTGCTCCAACAGGACAAACTGCTATACATTCACCACAGAAAGTACAATCAAGGGTATCAGAACCTTTTGGAATAATCGTAGAAGAGTAACCACCAAATTTTACTTCAATGGCATCATCACCAATAACTTCATTACAAACATGAACACACTTCTCACACATAATACACAGAGCAGGATCGTAATTAATAAGTCCCCACTCCTTTACAGTTCGGAACTGATCTTTTGCAGAAAACTCTTGTTGGGCTACACCAAATTCAAGTGTCATATTTTGCAGATCACACTCACCTGATTTATCACATACACCACACTCTAAAGGATGGTTTACATCATAAAGCTTCATAATATTTTGGCGTTCACGCTCAAGCTCAGTTGAGTTTGTTTTTACATGGATGCCTTCCGTCGGCGGTGTATTACATGATAAAATAAATCCGTCAACACCTTCAACTTCTACAGAACAAATTCTGCATGATGCACATGGTGAAGTCTTTGAGATATAACACATTGTAGGAATATAGATACCGGCACGACGAGCGGCTTGAAGGATTGTTTCACCCTTGCTTGCCGTTACATTTTGTCCGTCTATTGTAAAGTTAATTATTTTACTCATCATCAACTCCTAGGCCTGAACCATAGCAATGTAATAACAACGCATACATCGCTCTGCTTCAGATAAAGCCTGCTCTTGTGTGAAACCAAGATTAACTTCTTTATTATTGTCTTTGCGATCATCAACAGTAAGTACTGCAGAGTTTTCACGAGCAAGACCCGGAAGCCAGCCTGTTACTTTCTCTTTCTTGTCATAAACTCTCAGTTTAGCCAAGTGATCTTCCATAATCTCTTCATCTGTTAAAGTGATCTCACCTGTTTGCACATAACGACTCATTACAGAAGCGGCACGTTTTGCCTGACCGACTGCATTTACAATTGTCATTGGACCATATTCACAATCCCCTGATGCAAAGATACCTTTGCGAGAGGTCATATAATCTTTGCCGTTTGTTTTAATCGTTGCCCATGAAGTCTTCTCAATCTCCCACTCTTCTGGCAGAAGATCAAGATCTGCAGACTGAGAAACAGCAGGAATTAAATAATCTGCTTTAATAGTATATGATTCACCCTCGATCTTCACTAATTGCGGACGACCACCATCTGGATCTGGAACAAGTTCAAATTTATCAATAAGAAGCTCTCTTAAAATATCTTTTTTATCAGTAGTAATCTTGTTCACAGCAGAGTGGAATAGAAACTCAACACCCTCTTCTACAGCTTCATGATACTCTTCATAGGTTGTATTACGGATGATAGTTTTTTCATCACGACGATAAACCATATAGACTTTTTTTGCATTTGCGCGAATTGCACAACGAACAACATCCATTGAAGTAAATCCACCACCGACACAAACAACTGTTTTACCCGTAAGATCAACAAAATCTTGTTTTAACATCTGTTGTTTTTGTACCGATTTAGGTGTTTTAATATCAAACTTCTCATAAAGGTTTACCCAGTCAAGAAAATCAATTGCTCCCCAGTAACCCTTAATCTCTTCACGCTCATTTTCACAACGAACTTTTTTAGAGATACGTGTTCCAGAAGCCACCATTACAGCATCATACTCTTTTTCAAATTTGCGCATATCATCAGCAGTAACTTTATGGTTTGTAATAAAATTCACACCCATATCTTTTACACACTCAATATCTTTTTCATACTTATCCCACGGCATACGATACTCAGGAACACCAACAGTAACCTCACCGCCAAGAACAGGAAGCTCTTCATAAACATCAACTTCAATTCCCTCAGCAGCAGTGTAGTATGCTGTTGTTAGTCCTGCAGGACCAGCTCCAATAACAGCAATTTTCTTGCCATTTGCAGGTTTTTTCTCTAAAGGATGAAAAAAGTCAAATCCATGATCCGTCTCCCAGTCAGCCCCAAGACGCTTGAGTGACATAATAGAGATAGGCTCATCAAGATTTGTTCTACGACAAGCATCTTCACACGGATGTGGACATACACGACCACAAACATGCGCAAGTGGCATAGTCTGACGTGTTGCTTCTAAAGAATCATCAAAACGAAGATCTCTTACACCTTCAATATATCCAGGAATATCAACATGTGAAGGACAGGCATCTGTACATGGTGCTGTAATCTTAGCAATATAGCCAATACGCTCTTCATAATGTTTTGATTGTTTCTTTTCATTGATACACTCTAAGAATGTATCTTCAAAATGATTCATTAAATCAAGTATAGGATTTGGTACAGTTTTACCGATCTCACATTTTGAGGTGACCTGCATACTTTTACCAATCTCTTTTAGGTGATCCAAATCAGCTATTTCACCCTCACCACGGGCAATTTTGTCAAGTACATCATATAAAATACGACCTCCCCAACGCCCGGGAGCACATCTTCCACATGCTTCAGAGTACTCTTGGTACTGTGCTGCATACTCCATTGCAAGACGTATAACATCTACATCTTCCTCAAAGAGTGCAACACCGTCCCAGCCGATAAAAGCTTTTGAGTCACGGTGATCATCATATTGTGCCGGCAGGTTATAAGCTGATTCTTCCCACTCTTGCTCAGGTTTACCTATATTGTTTATAGATTCACCTTTCCAAGTAGAAAAATAGACTTTACTCACATCAAATCCCTATTTTTTAACTACGATAGTCCAGTCGACTTCGTTAAATTTTAGTGAGTTATATAACTCATACCCACACGCTTTTACCAGATCAGCACTGCGCTGAATTGGTGTAAAATCACCTATTTCAAAAAGAAAAATCAAAGTCTCATTTGGCTTGTGTTCTTCTTCTAAAATCTCTTTCATACGAGGTTCAAAGTCGTTTCCAAGTTTTCTTAAATCATATCTTTTCATTATCTGTCAACCTCACCAAATACAATATTTGTAGTACCAATGATTGATACAACATCCGGAATGTAGTGACCAGGCAGGAGGTCAGTTAAAATTCCTGTATGCCAGAATGACGGCGCACGAAGCTTGAGTCTGTATGGATATGGTCCGCCTTGAGAGTTGATGTAAAAACCGAGTTCACCTTTTGGTGATTCAGTTGCAACATAAACTTCACCAACCGGTGGTCGCATACCTTGTGTTACAAGTACAAAGTGTTGCATCAATGAGTAGTTTTGTGTCATGATGTCTAACTTTGGTGCTGAAATATATTTTGGTGCATGCGCCATAAGCTCAGTTTGACCATCTTTAACACACTTCTCATACATCTCTATACATTGGTAAAGAATCTTTGCAGACTCTCTCATCTCTTCCATATAGATACGGTATCTTGCAAAGTTGTCACCCTTGTCAGAGTAAGGAACATTAAACTCTACTTCATCATAAAGCTCATATGGCTCTTCTTTACGAATATCCCATGCAACACCACTAGCACGTAGCATTGGACCTGTACAAGCCCATGAGAGTGCCATCTCAGTAGAAATTGTTCCAACTTCTTCCATTCTCATAAGCCAGATACGATTAGAATCCAATAGATCTTCATAATCTTTGATATTTTGAGGAAGCTTGTTTAAAAAAGTTCTTAACTGACTGATAAAAGAATCTTGGATATCCAAAGGAACACCACCGATACGAATAGCAGCATGTGTAAGACGTGCTCCACAGTAGCCTTCAATAATATCCATAAGATACTCTCTCTCACGGAATGCAAATAAAAATACTGTCATTGCACCAATATCAAGTGCTGTTGTTGCAAGCCAGAAGAGGTGAGACATTAAACGGTTAATCTCTAAAATCATCATACGAATAACTTTCGCACGACGTGGAACTTCAACACCGATCAGTTTTTCAACTGCAAGAGCAAAACCATAATTGTTTGAAGATGAAGCAATATAGTCCATACGGTCAGTTGTCGGCATAAACTCATTATAGATCATATTTTCAGCCATCTTCTCCATACCACGGTGAAGATATCCAACATCAGGATGCGCCTTTACAATCTGCTCTTGTTGCAGGTGTAACATAAGTCTTAACTGTCCGTGAGCAGATGGGTGCTGTGGACCAAAGTTAAGAATTAACTCATTGTCATCTCTGTCAAATGTTATATTTTCAAAAAACGGTGTTAATCTGTTTTTTACTTGTGCCATATTTATACCACCCTATCTTTGAGGATCATCAATAACAGTTGATGACTCTTTATCGAATTTTTTAATTAAGAAAACGCCGCCCTCTTCTTGGTACGACTCAGTATGTGGCTGCTCATCACCAGTAATCTCAGTACCTTTTGGAACTTCAAAACCAAGGCGCGCAAAACGTTCAGAATCATATCTGTCAACTCTTGCTGTATCACGAAGTTCAGGTCCGATAATATCACGAGCCTCTTTTCCGTAGATCTTGTCAACTTCATACCATGCAGCAAACTCATCACCCTGAAGTGGGTACGTTTTTAGAAGGGGATGTCCTTGCCAGTCATAAGGCATTAAGATACGTTTCATAAATGGATGCCCGTTTGCTTCAATACCAAACATATCATACATCTCACGTTCTGCCCAGTCAGCTGAACGGAAAAGCTTTTCAACCGAATCTACTGCCTGACCGTTTTGGATGAAATATTTTACACGAATACGTTTACGTTTTGTCATTGAAAGCATTTGGTAAAAGATCTCAAATTGATTACTTTTTGCGATCCAGTCAATAGCACTCATCTCTGAAAGCTGTGTATATTCTAACTCATCTCTCATAAGCTCTAAAACACTGTAAATATCATGAGGATTGATATAAATTACCATCTGTCCAACTTGGATATATGCCTCTTTTACTTCAAACTTCGCTTTAATTGCCTCAAGATCTGCTGCAAAAACTTCATCTGATGCAACATCCTGCTTTGGAACCTGCGGTGCTACATAATATCTGTCTGTATAGTAAGGTTTAGCTTGAACATTATCTTTAGGTTTATACGCTCTCATTACATTAACCTTTTTGCTTTTTGTGCATTTCCTGCTTTGTTAGCACGAATTTTCTTCTGTAGCAACATTACCCCATACTGCAGTGTTTCAGGACGCGGTGCACATCCAGGAAGATAGAGATCAACAGGAATAATTCTGTCAACACCCTGAACTGTTGCATATGTGTTAAACATACCACCGGTATTTGCACAAGAACCCATACTTATTACCCATCTAGGCTCTGTCATCTGATCGTAAAGACGTTTAATGAACTCTGCGTGTTTCTTTGTAAGTGTTCCTGCAACGATCATCACATCTGATTGACGCGGAGATGCTCTAAAGATCGTACCAAAACGGTCAAAGTCATATCTTGAAGCACCCGCTGCCATCATTTCAATACCACAACAAGCAAGACCGTAAGTCATTGCCCAAAGTGAATTTGAACGACCCCAGTTTACAATCTTGTCAATTGATGTCAATGCAACCGGCAGTCCACCATCTTGCGTATAATTTACTTTATGTTGTGCCATTCTAGCGCTCCTTTTTTCCATGCATATACAAAACCAATTGCTAACAAGACGATAAACATAATCATCTCAGCAAATCCAAACCAACCTAAAACTTTAAAGTCAACTGCCCATGGAAACATAAAGACAATTTCAACATCAAAGAGCAAAAAGAGTAATGCAAACAAATAAAACTGAGGAGAAACTCTATTTGGTTGTTTCGTTACTTCTGGTCCACATTCGTAAACTGAAAGCTTGATTTTTTCACTATCTTTCGCAGCTAATGCACGACTCGCTAAACGTGCGATCACTGTCGTACCTATAAATGCACCGAATGTAATCACAAAAAGTACAAATACACCAAAATACGGATTCGAAGTCACTATATGATCCATATAACCTACCTTTTTAAATTAAGCACTCCGCTAAAACAAACAGAATACTTTTAATATTTGTCTTCTAACGACTCATAAACAACATTCACTAAAGAATTTCGTAAACTTTGCAATTAGAAAAAACAGTTACTGCACTATATCAAAATGAAGATTAAAAAAAAGTTTTATATGAAAGGAAGTGGTGAGAAATGTCACTTATCGCAACATCTTTTTACACCACTTTATAAAAAATGAGTAAAATTGTAAAGTTTAGCTATTTAAAAAACCCATAGATTTTTCACCATCAAAAGAAGCATCTTTCTCCCGATTAATCTCATCTATAAAATCTTGCATCGTAAATATTGGCTCTGTTTTTACAGCAACTTTATAAGCTGTATTTTTCACGATAAGATGAATTTGCCCACCTGTCAGATTATATTTTGCAAGCTTTTTCACACAAAAATCCTCTGTAAAAGGGGCTTCTTTTGGTAACATTTTTTCCCATAGTAACACTCTTTGATCAAAGTCCGGTTTTTTAAATTCTATTTTATAGTTAAAACGGCGAGAAAATGCTTTATCAATATTTTCAAGAAGATTTGTCGTAGCAATGAGCATCCCTTTAAAATTTTCTATCTGTTCTAAAAAAATATTTTGCATCTGATTGTGCATCTGATCCGCACCTGTAATGGTTCCAGAACTTCTTGCACCTAAAAACTGATCTGCTTCATTCAATAATAAGATAGGCTCAGTTTTTGTTTTTTCACTTAATTCATAAAAGGTATCAAAAATTTTACGAACATTTTTTTCACTCTCTCCAACATACATAGAGAGAATTTTTGAACAGTCAAATGCCAGAACCTGACGTTTGAGTGATTTTGCAAGAGAGTACGCTGTCATTGTCTTCCCTGTCCCTGCTGCTCCGTAAAATATAATACGGGCATCAATGCCACTCTTTTTATCTTTGATCCCCCATTTTACAAGCCGATTGACTACCTCTTTATCTACCTGTTTCATTAGATTTTCAAGTGTTTGGCGTGTTGCACTGTTTAGCACTACATCATCCAAAGATGTTTCACTCTCTATCAATTCAAAGATATCCTGTTCTTCAATCAAAGCATTCAACTTCAATCGTGTCACTTTTTTTGTCTTTTGTGGATGAATAATACTCTGCAACACATCATCAACAATATAAAACGAACGGCTTATTCCACCAAAAGGATTTAGCATCTCCTCATAGTCAATAATCCCGCTGCTTACAAGATGAGAACCCTCTTCTAAAAGTGAACGATTTTTAATTCTCTCATACTCATCTATAGAGATAAGATCTATCAGTGAATTCATCTCACGCAAGGAGGCATCTGTCGCACTGTACTCCTCACGCAAAAGAGCTATAAAGATAACCTGTTCATAGTTGTTCATCTTTTTTTGTTTAAAAAATTTATCAAGCACAAGATTTTCAGAAGTTTGAGCAACACGCTCTTCTATACGCTTTTCTAAAAGATTAAGTTTATTTTGTAATCTGTCAATACCCAAAGAGTGTTCATGTACATTTTGCCTGATTACACTCATCTTTTGATACAATTCTATTCGAAAAAACTGATCCTGCAGATACTCCAGATGATCAGCGTAAGGTTTTACATCCGGCAGATCAAGATCAAGTGTACCATCTTGTAAAAGCTTTAAAAAGCTCGGAGTCAAGCCAACTGCTGTATTTAAAAGTTCTAAAGGAGTTACTTCTGAAATTTTTATGGGAGTAAAACTCTGTTGGTGCAACCATCCTAATTCAAGAAGATTTTTCACCTCAACTAGATGATCGAGATGAGAATATGATGTTTCCTCATACAGATCTTGCAATAGAGTAAGGACAAGAACATCATCTTGCCCTTCTATATATTTTTGTGCGATATAGCGAAGTATCTTTGCCTCTGCTACACTTGTTTTAAGATGTATGAAGATATCTGACTTCTTTACATCTTTCGTATTTAAAAAATTAACTAATGTTTTCAAATATTTCCTTAAAATTTATAACCTAAACCTGCTGAGACAATTAAGATGTTTCCATCTGAAAACTCTCCGTTTAAACTAGAGTTATGTACTGTTCTGTCTTTATGTATGGAATAGAGTACAGAAAGTCCAGCATCAACACGCTCGTTGATTTTATAACGTCCACCTAAAGAGACTGCAGTTGAATCCGTATCTGGAAGTTCAAATCCAATAGTTTTGTTTGGTATTGGACTCTCATCTATAACCAAACCTGCCATCATTGTTACGTTGTCAAATACTTGTGTAAGACCTAAGCGAAATGTATTGGTATCGTGCCACTTTTTTTCAATAGGATTATCAAAATATGGAACAAGAATCGGTGAAATTGGACTTATATAGTTAAAGTCTAATGTTTTATAAGCAGACCAATATGTCTTTTCATACACTAATTCTATTGTTGTAGCACTCTCAAATGTATATGCCACTGCAATATTCAAAGCAGCAGGCAATGGAACACTCACACTTGCACCACCATCATAGACCCGTGCATTACCTATATCTAATTTTGCACTGCCTTGCTCATTTAAATTCACTTTGGAACGATATGTAATACCAAATTCCAGTGCTTTCATCGGCTTATAAGCTACTGCAAGATTATAACCAATATTTAGATTATCTCCATTCATATCACGAGATATGGCTGCAGAACTCTTTACAATACCAGAAGAGTAAACTGCTCGAAGTCCAACCGCAAAACCTAAGGTATCAGAAAGTTTAAATGCAACAGTAGGATTTATTTCCAGTGCTTCTAAAGTAAACTCTTTTGCAGTCTGAATCCCCTGCTTTCCACTCCAACGCTTTGAAAGCCCTCCAGGAACAACAATACTCAAACCAACTCTAACTCCGTTTTCACCCAATGCACCAGAAACATAATGCAGCGTAGGAATAATAAAATCTTCACTTTGTGAACTTTCATCAGTTGCTGTACCATGAACTGTACCTTTATATTTCACTTTTTCAAGTCCAATATACATCAAATCCGCTTCTATATGATTTTCATCTGTCATAAAAATCATCTTTGCAGGATTATAATATGCAGCATCTGCATTATTATGGTTATGCGCAATATTAGCAGCTCCAAGTGCTACTGCATTGGTTGAAGTCTCAGGGATTTTATATCCACCTGCATATATAGCCGTTGTAGCTATTAGGGATATACTAGTCAGTTTTAATAAATTTTTCATTATATATCTCCATTTCTAATTGCAGCAAACCACTTGACAGCAGCACCATATGCAGTTGTTCCACAATTTGCATGTACAAACGGATGCGTAGCATCTTGTTGTTGAGAAAGTATTGCAGTTGGAATAGCTGTTAATGTAACATCAACACCATTAGCCAAAAATTTATTATAGGTATTATTTGACTCGCTAAAAGGAATAATCTCATCATCAATACATTGAATCAAATTCATTTTACTTCTTGGTATCCAATTATCAAGATTATTTTCTTCAAATCTACTTTTTATAGGCGAATTAGCATTATTTTGATAATCATTAATAAAAACTGTTGAAAAAAGCTCAGATGCTTTATGTGTATAAAATCCATAATCACCATTTAAAGGATCCGCTAAGCCAAGTATCGTATGAATCGCAACAGTATCAAAATCTCCATTAAATGCTAACTGAAATTGTGACGAAGTAATTGCAGGATTAACAATTTCACTCATATTAACATCACTGTAATAATGATCATAAGAGTATGTAAGATCTGCTAAAAAAGCCGGATAAACCATTGTTCGTGTTTCATCAATTTCAATATCAGCTAAATCTTTAACATTATATGGTCCTGCCATTGGTGCAACACCCATAAGATTTACACTGTCTAATTCATTTTCAACTTTTTGTGCAGTGGCCATAGCAATATATCCACCTTCTGAATAACCCGTAATGTAAAGTTGATGATTTAGCATAATGCCATTATCTTCCATATACTTCATACTTGCTTTAATCATATCCAAAGAAGCACGAGCAGAAGCTTTTTTTATAATATATGGATGAACAGTACCTTTTGAATCCCCAAAACCTATATAATCAGGATCAATAGATGCAAATCCAGCATACCCAGTCATAAGTATAGCCGTAGCATAATCAGGTCTTCCATTCGCAACTTCCTGCTTTGTCGGAGCATCACTATCTGCAAAAATTGTACCGTGATTTTCACAAATCATTGAAACAGAAAATGGAGGCAACCCCTGAGAAGCTCTATATGCCTGATATGCATCAGTTGCCTTTGGAATAACGAGTAAACCTGAAGCAACAACAGGAGTATTATCCTCATTTACAGTATTGTAAGTTATTTTAACTGCTTTATAAGCAAAAGCATTTGTTGCATTTGGATCAATTGCACCTTTGATATATGCCAACATTGTTGTTGCATTAATATCATCAATAAGAGTTGCACTTACAAACTGCTCACTCCCTGTATCTATCTTGTTCTCACTTGTTCCCTCACTACCACATGCACTTAAAAGTACAACCATAGATAATGCGAGTAAAGATCTAGAACTACTTTTCATGGACTCAATCAATGTATTTCCCCTTTTTTTTTAAAAACATAACCAAGTTTAGCAAAAAAGTTATAAAATTTAGATTTTACTGCACAAATGAATAAAGAAGTTCTATCTCTTCTTTCCAAATTGTTTCATCAATAGTTTCTAATATCAGAGGAATATCATCCATCCGATTATCATTCATAATAAATCTAAAAGCATCTAAGCCTATCTCACCTTTTCCTAAAGAGTGGTGTCTGTCTACCTTACTACCAAGAGGTGACTTAGAGTCATTAATATGCATTCCCCTTAGATACTTAAAGCCAACGATCTTTTCAAACTCATTCCATGTCTTATCATAAGCTTCACGAGTTCGTATATCATAACCTGCTGTAAACATATGACAAGTATCTATACAGACTCCTATGCGACTCTTATCTTCAATTCTCTCAATTATATATGCTAAATGTTCAAACTTATAACCAAGATTACTTCCCTGTCCTGCAGTATTTTCTATAACAGCAGTAACACTATTTGTTCTATCAAGAGCAATATTTATAGACTCAGCAATTACATCAAGACACTTCTCCTCTATAGCTTGAAGCACTTCAAGATTTTCTTTATCTTTTTTTGCTATTTTTACTAAATGGCTCCCAGGATGAAAGTTAAGACGGTCAAGTCCAAGTTGTACACAACGCTCAAGCTCATCAATAAAAGCTGCACGAGATTTTTCCAACTTTTCAACTTCAGGATGCCCTAGATTAATAAGATATGAATCATGGGGCAGTATATGCTTTGGCAAGATACCACTCTTTGCAAGATTATCTTTAAACTTTGCTATTGTTTCTTCATCAAGTGGTTTTGCAACCCATTGCCTTTGATTTTTTGTAAACAAAGCAAACGCTTTTGCTCCGATCTCCATAGCATTTAGCGGTGCATTAAAAACACCTCCACTTGCACTTACATGTGCACCGACAAATTTTTTCATTGTGCTATATCCTTAATTTTAAGCAGTATATGATTTTTTCTATCTTTAAAATAGATCATATTTGAATTCACTCTATATTTTATATCTACTGCAGATGTTCTTATATGCTGTGTAAAACCTGAAGTATTCTTTACAAATCCTTTACCCTGAAATATTTTATGTCCTAAAAGTATATTTTGTAAAATATTTTGTGGATAAATTTTATTTAAATACTCAGCATTAAAAGCACTTTTTGACATACATCCTTCATCGCTTACACAAATCAAATGGTTTATTGTCATCTTTTTAAAAACATGCCCTGCAACAAAAAGCTCTAGTTCAAGGGCATCTCCTGTGTGACGAAGATAGGCAATGTCTGAAAATTTTATTTTTGGAGTTTTAAGAATGAGGATTTTTGTCTCTGTGTACTTATAGCTTTTAATGCTACAAGCAGTAAGTAAAAAAAGCACAACAAAGGCAAAAAAATATTTCATTAATCTTTTGGGAGGTATTTACCACATTTTTTTACTTCAGTTCCACCAAACTCTTGAATCTCACGAGCTGTGCCCTCTTTTGCAATTACTTGACGCTTACAATCATCTTTAGCTATACATTTTTCATTTAAACAACCAATATCTTCTGGTACTTGTGCCATAATTTTCTTTCCTTGATTTAATTTCCGCAATTATATCTAGTTTCTTTTATAAAAAAATAAAGGTATTATCTTCCTTAGCCCGTAAAGCAACATTTAAAGACGAACTATTATTTATTAGAATAATTAATTAAAAGTAAAAGTAAAAGTAAAAGTAAAAAGAGTAATTAAAAAGTAAAGTCAAAAAATAGATAATAAGAGTAATAAAGATAAGAAATTGATCTGAACTAGGCAGCGACCTACATTCCCACACCTGAAAGATGCAGTATTATCAGCGATGAGAGGCTTAGCTTCTGGGTTCGGAATGGGTACCAGGCGTTTCCCTCTCTCTA
>JAMOSE010000180.1 GCA_027063215.1 Sulfurimonas sp.
CATACATATCTTTTAAAATACAGAGAATCTCCTGTGTCCGCTCGATAGCAAAAGATGGGATGAGTACATTTCCTTTTTTCTCAAGTGTGTCAATGATGACTTTTTTAAACTCTCTTATTGTTTTTTTTATGCTTTGATGCTCTCTGTCTCCATAGGTTGATTCTACATAAAGATAGTTTGCCCGTGAGCATCTTTGCAGGTTTGGCAGTACAAGTTTGTTGTTGTTACCAATGTCACCTGAAAAAACGATGCTTTTAGAGACTCCTTTTTGAGTGTAAGAGAGCTCAATAAATGCAGAACCCAAAATATGTCCTGCATTACGAAAAACAAAGCTTACTCCTTCACAAAGAGTATAGTATTTGTCATACTCAGGATTTATCCATGTTATCTGATTAAAAGTTTTTTCGACATCCAGTGGGGCGTAGATAGGCTTTTGCAGTTTCTTTGCACGATTTTGTCTGAGTGCTTTTTTGTAGCGTGTTGCATAATCTTCACGCATGATTTTAGCACTGTCCATCAGTATGATGTATGCTAGATCCATAGTTGCCTGTGTGGCATAAATAGTACCTCTAAAGCCTTCTTTTATGAGCTTGGGTATGCGTCCGACATGGTCAAGGTGTCCATGCGTTACCAAAAGATAGTCAATTTTTGATGGATCAAAATCAAAAGGCTTTTCATTTTTATCTTCATCTTCACCCTGAAACATACCACAGTCAATCATAATCTTTTTATCATTAAAGTGTAAGATATGGCATGAACCGGTAACTTCCTGTGTCGCTCCAAACGATTGTACATCTATCATAATATCACTCCAAAAATTCGTATATACTCATTATATCACTCAGAAATATATACTTAGTTGATATATGGCAATATTATTATTGAACATTTTAAGAAAACAATAAAAAATATGTTATATAATAAACCTATTTGCAAAACTCCTAAAAAGGTAAAATAAAATTGAATTTTGAATTGATAAAGACTTTTACAGTCTTGTATGTAGAAGATGAAAAACCTCTGCGTGAGGATGTGACTCAAAATATTGCACCTTTTGTAAAAAAAATTATTATCGGAGTTGACGGCAAAGATGGGCTGGAACTTTTTAAACAAAACAAAGAAGATATTGACCTGATTATCAGCGATATTCTGATGCCCAATATGAATGGCATTGAGATGAACAATGCCATCAGACAAATAGATTCTAATATTCCTATCATTTATACAACTGCATTTAATGATACTGAGTATATGCTCCAAACAATAGAGCAGTCTGTTACAGCATATATACTAAAACCCATCGATATAGAACTGCTTTTAAAAGCTATTGAAAAGGCTTCTATTGGTATTGAAAATGAAAGATTAAAACTCTCTCTTGCACAGATGAATCAAAGCTTAGAACAAAAAGTCAATGAAAAGACAAAAGAGCTGCAACGAAAGAATGAAGAGCTTTATACAAGGCTCTTTACAGACGAGCTTACATCTTTAAAAAACAGAAAAGCCTTTTTTAAAGATATTCAATCATTGCAAAATCCAATTGTAATCATAGTAGATATAGACTCTTTTAGAACCGTTAATGATCTCTATGGGGAGTATATCGGAAATATTGTTCTTGTTTCTGTAGCTCGTTTGCTAGAAGATATGACAAAAGAGAGTGGCTGTAATATCTACAGAACAGGTTCTGATGAATTTATTTTACTAAAAGAGAGTGTGTTTGATAAAGAAAAATGTCTCCAAACCATCAAATCAATTATAGAGAAAATAAAAAGTAATCCGGTTTATAGTTCAAAGTTTGATATAAAAATAAGAATTTCTGTAACAATCGGTGTCTCTTTTGAAAAAACAGATACCTTTGCAAAAGCTGATATGGCTCTTAAAAAGGCAAAAGCAGATAAAATCGAGTACCTTATTTATGATGATAGCTGTAATTTGGAAAATGAATATAAAAATGATATTAAATGGACTTCTATCATAGAAAAATCACTCAAAAATGACACTATTGTCCCTTATTATCAACCGATTGTAGACAGGGATGGCAATATTTTAAAGTACGAATCATTAATGAGAATTGCAGAAGAGAATGAAGTATATGCTCCTTTTTACTTTTTAGATATAGCAAAAAAAATTAAACTTTATCCATATCTTGAGAAGACTATGCTTGTAAAAGTATTTAAAAAGGTAAAAGAGACAAATACGGTAATCAGTGTCAATCTTGCTATTGAAGATATTTTAAATGTTGATTTTGTTGATTTTATTACAAAAGAACTGATAGAGAACAAGATAGCTTCTCTTATAATATTTGAAATATTAGAGAGTGAAAGTATTGAAGATTATGGAAAAGTGTCCAGTTTTATAGCCCGTGTTAAAGAATTAGGCAGTAAAATTGCCATTGATGACTTTGGAAGTGGTTATTCCAACTTTGCCCATCTTTTAAAACTAAACCCCGACTATATCAAGCTAGATGGTTCATTTATAAAAAATATTGACAGCGATGAAAACTCTTATCTCATTACAAAAACCATTGTAGATTTTGCTCATACACTGAACATAAAAACTATTGCTGAATTTGTACACTCAAAAGAGGTGTTTGATGTTGTTAAATCTTTGGGTGTTGATGAATTTCAAGGGTACTATTTTTCTCAACCGCTTGAGGATTTTTAGCGATGAAATTTTTATCTTCACTCTCATTTACAAAAAAGTACATCTTTGCACTCTCTTTAATAGCAATTCTCTCTATACTTGGCTACCTTAATCTCACGCAGCTTATAAAATCACAGGCAAAAGATGCCGAACTTATTAACATAAGCGGAAGACAGAGAATGCTCTCGCAGGAGATTCCGCTTTTTGCTTTTAACTATAAAACAAAGAGTCTCAAAGAGGCTATCTCTTTGATGGAAAAGTCTCACAATGATTTAATCTCGAGAAAAATGTCAAAAAAGTTGTATGATATCTATTTTTCCAAGCCTGTGATGCTCGATGCTGAAGTAAAAGAGTACATCAAAAGAGCTAAAAGTTTTTTAAATAGCAGAGATGGAAGAAGTTTATCATACCTTTTGAATCATTCTCAAAAAATACTTAAAGATTTAGACTATGCTGTATCTATTTACCAACAAGAAGCAGAAGAAAAAACAAAAGAGTTGCAGCAAAATGAATTGTATATTTTATTATTAACGCTCTTTACGCTGGCATTTGAAGCTCTTTTTATCTTTAAACCGGCAGATAATATCATTAACACAAAAACAAAAGAGTTAAATGCCCAAAAAGAGTATGCAGATATGATTACGCAAATAAACACCAATGCAATCATTGCTGTAAATTCTGATTTTGAAATATTGACCTTTAACAAAAGTGCAGAGAAAATCTTTGGATACAGTGCTGATGAGATGCTTCATACAAAACTCAATGATGACAGAATCATACCGTTGAAGTATTTAGATGCTCATAACAAAGGTCTTTTGGAGTTTATAAAAACAGGAAAATTAAAACATAAAGATACCGTTTTTCAACTCGAAGCACAAAGAAAAGATAAAACAGTTTTTCCAATAAGAATCTCATTTGGTACAAATGTAGAAGAAGATAAAAGAATTGTTGTTGCCAATATTCAGGATATAAGCAATGAAAAAGAAAAAGATGAACTTATCATACAACAGTCAAGATATGCTGCCATGGGAGAGATGATAGGCAATATAGCCCATCAGTGGAGGCAACCTCTTAGCTCTATAAGTACCTTGGCAAGTGGCTCAAGAATACGGTATAAAAACAATCTTATAAGTGATGAAGAACTGGATGAAACATTTGTTAAAATCAAAGAATATACCACACACTTATCTCAAACTATAGATGATTTTAGAGATTTTTATAAAAATGATAAACAAAAAGAGCTCTTTGCAATAGAAGATGTCATAAAAAAATCAATCACACTTGTAGAGGCTACTTATACGGAAAACAACATTGAAATTATTGTCAATCAAAAAGAAAAAAATTTGTTAGTAAATGGAAGTATTTCTCAACTTTCACAGGTCTTGTTAAATATTTTAAATAATGCCAAAGATGTACTAAAAGAAAAAGATATAGAGAAAAAAGTCGTATATATAGAAGTATTTAAAGAAGATACCGATGCCGTTATCAATATTACTGACAATGCAGGCGGTATACCAAAAGATGTTGCAGCAAAAATATATGAACCTTACTTTACAACAAAACATAAATCACACGGAACGGGCATAGGGCTTTTTATGAGCAAAAGAATTGTTGAACAGCTTTTTGATGGCTCACTCAGCAATGAAAACAGAGAATTTACACTTAATGGAACAATCTATTTTGGGGCATCATTTAGTATAAGATTGCCTATAAAACATAACTAATTACTCCTTACTACAGAGTACTGTTTTAAAAATCAACGAAGACAAAACAGCAATCTCTCCTGCAAGAAATCTAATCTGCAAAATATTGAATAATACTTATAAATGTGCTATAATTAACTAAATGGTTAGTTATTTAGAAGGAAGCAAATGTCAAAAACGAAGCGAGATGCTAACGCAACAAAAGCCAAAATACTTCAAGAGGCTCGAACACTTTTTTCTGTAAAAGGCTTTGATGCTACTACGGTAGATGATATAGCAAACTCAAGTGATGTCAATAAAGCCTTAATTTATTACTACTTTAAAAACAAAGCAGGTCTGTATGCTCAAGTGATGAGTGGGCTTTTTGATGCCATTTATGATGAAGTTGTTAGTGCAAGAGAGCGTTGCAACTCTACTACAGATGAGCTCTATGCATTTATAAAAACATATGCAGAGTATGCACATAAACATTCTTATTTTCCTGCGCTTCTTTTGCGTGAGCTCAGCGACAGCGGGGCACATCTTCCTGAGATGATGTTTGCAAGTATGCGTAAGGTTTTTATCCTTTTGAGTGAGATACTGCAAAAGGGTGAGCGTGAAGGTGTTTTTATAAAATCAACTCCAATGCTTGTACATTTTATGATCATTGGAACTATAAATCTTATGGTTACAACAGCACCGTTGCGAAAAAAAGCAATGGAGATAGATGATAGTGTAGATAGTTGTGCTGAGTGTAGTGCAGATGAGATCACTACTTATGTATTTCAAACAATACAAAAATCTTTGGAGGTAAAATAGATGAAAAAAATAGTTCTTGCTCTGGCGTTGCCATGGTTACTGCAAGCACAGAGTATTGGTGAGCTTTTTGATGCTCTTAAACATCATTCACAAACAAAATCAGATGAAATTGCAGTACAAAAAAGTGAAGTACAGCAAAAATTGGTGTATGCAAATTTGTACCCGAAAATAA
>JAMOSE010000181.1 GCA_027063215.1 Sulfurimonas sp.
TATAAAGAGGGACTCTCTACATATATTGAAGTTCTTGATGCTGCTTCTTTGGTTTTAAATGCACGATTGGGACTCTTAGAGGCTTACTATTCGCGGGCACTTAGTATGGATAGAATTGATTATTTAAAAGGAAAAATAGAATGAATACAATGATAAAGTATGTTATTGTTGCTCTGCTTGTTGTCGGTGGAGCTTTGGTGTTTTATAACAAGGTCTATATCCCAAAAAGCACCTATAACAAGATAACGCCTACAAAGGGGAACTTAGATGTAACTGTTTTTGGAATTGGAGAAGTTGATGCAAAAGATATTTATAGTGTCAATGCCCAAACATCTGCAAAGATTCTAACAATTACAAAAGATGCCGGAGATTGGGTTAAAAAAGGGGAACTTCTTGTTGCAATGGATCCGGTTGATCTGCCGCAATTACTGCAAGAAGCTAAAATTGCTGTAAAAAAAGCCTCTTTGGAACATATTGCATCAAAAAAAGAGTTGCAGAGTCTTGTCGCTCAGAAGAAATTGGCACTTATTACCTACAAACGTTATGCTAAACTTAAAGAACAATCATTTGCTTCGCAGTCTGAATACGATAAAGCAAAAGCAGATTTAGATGCTCTTAATGCACAGATCGCAGCAAGTAAAGCAAGAATAAATGCTGCAGCTGCGGAGATAGTTCGTGCACAAAAAGGTGTTGAGGCACTCAGTGTAAAACTCTCACGCTATACAATTACAGCACCGGTAGATGGTTATGTTATTGCAAGAGAGGCTGATGTGGCAGAGAGTGTTGCTCCAACAATGCCAATTTTAAAAATAGTAGATCCAAAAACTGTTTGGATTAAAGCCTCTATTGATGAACGCATCAGCGGTGCTATTGCAGTAGGACAAAAAGCCATAATTACTCTGCGTTCACAAGCAAATAAAAAGTTTTTAGGTCTTGTCAAACGCATCGCTCCGCAAAGTGATGCTGTTACACAGGAGCGTGAAGTAGATGTAGCATTTGAAAAATTACCAATACCTTTTTATATGAATGAGCGAGCAGAGGTTTTAATAACGACAAAAACACTCAAAGATGTTGTGAAAATTCCATCGGATTTACTAGTTCATAAAGAGAATAGAGTTGGTGTTTGGATAGATAGTAATTCAAAAGCACATTTTAATGAAGTGAAAGTTTTAGGTATAAGCAATAATGAAGCGGCGGTTAGCGGATTGTCACTTTCTGCTAAAGTTCTTGTAGCTGTTGCAAATAAAAAACCGCTTTTTGAGGGTTCAGGCATTCATTAATGATTAATTTAGCACAAAAAGAGATAGCACACACTTTTGGTAAGTTTATAGTTACGGCAATGGGTGTGGGTATGCTTTTGGGTATTGTTCTTATTATGATTGGTGTCTATCGAGGTATGCTTGTTGATGCACAGGCTTTGCTTGATGATATGGATGTTGATTTATGGATTGTTCAAGAGAATACTTTAGGACCCTTTGCCGAGTCTTCTCGTATTCATGAAGATATGAGAGATACAATAAAAGTTATAGACGGTATAAAAGAGTCTGCCGGTTTTACCTTTCAAAATCTCCAACTTCCTTCCAAAAGTGGAGCAGTGCGTGTTTTTGCTGTTGGATATGATCCTTATGGTGATATTAATCCCATTAATCCAAAAAGATTAATAGCCGGAAGAGTTTTGCAACGTGATCATTATGAGATGGTCGTAACAGATAAAACAGCTTTTCAACTTAACGATAAAATTCCTTTAGGGCGTGATATTTATACGGTAGTAGGTATTACGCATGGTACTGTCTCTTCTGGGGGAGATCCCTTGGTTTATGTGAGTTTAAAAGATGCACAAGAGTTGCAGTTTCTCTATTCAAATGCACGTACACGTAATGACAGAGCAAGAGGGATTGCCTCAACAAACTCACATATGATTAATACGGTTGTTGCAAGAGTTCGTTCTGGATATGATATTGATAGTGTAGCAAATGATATACGCCGTTTTAAACATAAAGCTGTCTTTACAGCAACACAAGAGAAAACACTTTTAACAAAAAATCTTATTAAAATGGCTTCAAAACAGATTGGTATGTTTACGGTGATTTTAGTGCTTGTTTCTACGATTATTATCGCACTGATTATCTATACTATGACTTTGGAGAAGATGAAAGAGATAGCAATTATGAAGCTTATTGGGATTCCTAACAGTATGATTGTCAAGATGATTGTGCAAGAGACCTTGCTTATGGGTGTTTTGGCATTTATCTCAGGAAATATTTTTGCACATCTTATCTATACAAAATTTCCTAAAAGAGTTGTTTTGGAAGCACCGGATGCTTTTATGCTCTTTATTGTTGTTGTTTTGGCTTCTATTCTTGCCTCTTTTGTCGGAGTTAAAAAGGTTCTTAGTGCTGATCCTGCAGAGGCAATAGGTGGTTGATATGAACAGACAGAGTATAAAAGTAGAAAATCTGGTAAAAAATTTCGGCAAAGGCGATAGTCTTGTTGAGGTGATTAATGGTGCCTCTTTTGAAGTAAATAAAGGTGAACTCGTAGCATTGATTGCTCCAAGTGGTGCAGGAAAAACAACGCTTTTAATGATGATAGGCTGTGTGGAGGAGCCGACAAGCGGAACTATTTGGCTTGGAGATGAAAAAGTTTATGAAAACAGATGGCTGACCAAAGAGACACGAAAAATACGGCGTGAGAAGATAGGTTTTATCTTTCAGGCACACTATCTCATTCCATTTTTGAATATTCTTGAGAATGTAACGCTTGTTCCTCAAACGAACGGTGTTTCAAAAAAAGAGAGTGAAGCGTTTGCCAGAGAACTTTTAGACTATTTTGACATAGAAGATAAAGCAGAGTCTATGCCATCTTCGCTCTCAGGTGGACAGAACCAACGTGCTGCGATTGCACGAGCATTGGCAAATAAACCACAGATTATTTTAGCGGATGAACCAACGGCTGCACTTGATCTGAAACGTTCTGTTGATGTTGTCAAGATGTTAAAAAAAATAGCGCTTGATCAAGATGTTGCTATTATTATGGTGACACATGATGAAGCGATGCTGCCACTTTGTGATCGGATTTTAAAGATAGAAAATAAGAAAGTTGTCTCAACAGAAGTTCCAAAAAAGAGTCATATATTATAAAAATCTTTTTCTATTTTCTATCGAATGTTAAGTGGTGGTTTATAATAAAAGAGTACAATTTATAAAAAAGGACAATCACTATGAGTTTAATACATAAACTAACAGAGTGGCTACTTGAAAAAGAAGAAGATTTGGCAAAATCTTGTACTGTACCTATGCAAGAGATTGAGTATCAGCTTGCAAAAGTAGAAGCTCAAAAAGCCAAGATTCAAAAAGAGTATGAAGAGGCGATGGCAGAGTTAAATCATGTTCAAGAGAGACTTGAAAAAATTAAAAATATTGAGACACTTCGTTGTCAAAATACAACAGAGAAATAAAGGATAAAATTATGAGTAAACAAGATGCTATTATAAAAGAGTTAAACAGCAGAAAAGCTGAGATCCAAAAAGAGTTGGAGATCCTTTTTAAAGTAAATATGAAAATTACGGATTGGGATGTGCCTGAGACTGATGATAAAGAAGCTGCTAAGCTCATTCTTGATATTATGCAAGAAAAGATAGATACAATTCGTGCTGATGTAGAAGCCGGAAAATATGATAATTATTAAAAAATAAGGAAAAAAGAATGAGTTCACATAAACACAAAGAACATTTAGAAAAAATAAAAGATGCTGTTATTCATGCCAAAGAGTTAAATGAAGATCAAAAAAGTGACAGTGTAAAACGTATTGAAGAATGGGTTATGGAAGATAAAGCTTTTGGACTCTTAGAAGAAGAACTTTTAGAGATCAGTGAATATTTTGAGACACTTTTTGCTGAATTGGGATTGAGCAAATAATTGAGAAAAAGGATATCGTATAGATATGCAGATGGTTGTTGACTCCTTTCGTCAAAAAGGGAAAATTTTTAAAAAAATGCAAGAGATCCCTCCCAAAGATTTAGGGATCAGAAATAAGATAAAGATCTATAAAGCAACAGATATGAGAGGTTATTTTTGGGCAATCTTTGCGGTAAGTCAAAAGAGTCGAATTTTAATGAAAGATGTTCATAAGTTTGAAGAGATCTATACAAAATTGACAATTTTTTTTGACCATAATTTTAAGTACAAGATCCTCTTTATAGATGCACCACTTTGTTCAAAAGCTGCAAAAGCCTTTAAAGAAGCAGGCTGGAAGATACAGTAATGCTTTTGTGTGATATTGGCAATACCTCTTACCACTTTTTAGATGGAGAACTCTCTTTTAAAAAGAGTGTTGCTTCCTTTAATCCTCTTAAAATGAAAGAAAAAATCTACTACATCTCAGTAAACAAAAAAGTAAACAGTGAGCTTGCAGGTCTTGTAAACTGGATTAATTTGGCTGCGTATATTGATATGTCTCATTATTATGATACGATGGGAATTGATCGAATTGTAGCCTGTGAGATGGTCAAAAACGGTGTAATCATTGATGCCGGCAGTGCAATTACCGTAGATGTGGTAAAAAACGGACATTTTGAGGGTGGTTTTATCTACCCTGGAGTAGTTGCTATGCAAAAAAGCTATGAAAATATCTCTCCTGCACTTGCATATTCATTTAATTTTGACCTTGCATTGGATATAATGCCAAAAAATTCCCAAGATGCTATCTCATATGGATATTTAAAAACACTCTATAGCGAAGTTATGTCACATAAAATGCCGATCATATTGACCGGTGGTGATGCAAAGCTATTTAAAAAGATATTTAAAGATGCCAAAGTTGATGAGGAGCTTATCTTCAAGGGAATGAAAAAGATAATACAAAAGGCTGATATATGCTAACAGTTGCACTTCCTAAAGGTCGTATTGCAAAAGAGACACTGGAGATTTTTGAGACTATTTTTGGTGATAGTTTTAAATTTGATGACAGAAAACTTATTTTGGAGACGCCAAAGTTTCGTTTTTTACTTGTAAGAAATCAAGATGTAGCGACTTATGTTTACCATCAGGCAGCAGATATCGGTGTTGTAGGACTTGATACTTTAGAGGAGCAGGGGCTTGATGTTGTTCGTCTTTTGGACCTTCGTCGTGGTGTCTGTAAAGTTGCCATTGGAATGAAAAAGGGTGAAAAACTTGATCTTACAAAGCCTGAGCTAAAAGTTGCTTCTAAAATGGTAAATATTACAAAGCGTTACTTTGAAGAGCGGGCTGTGAGTGTGGAGATTATCAAGCTTTACGGCTCTATCGAACTTGCACCGCTTATCGGGCTTGCCGATATGATTGTTGATATCGTAGAGACGGGTACAACTATGAAGCAAAACGGGCTTGAGGTTGTAGAAGATATTATGACAAGTTCAACGTACCTGATCGCCAACAAAAACTCTTATATTGCTAAAAAAGATGAAGTACTTGATATCTATGAGAAGATCCGTGATGTTATTCACGCAGAAAACGCTTAAAATATGACAAATCTTGATCTCTATGCAAAAGCAGAGCATCTTCTTGGTATAGAAGAGGCTACAGAAGCACTCTATGATCTCTATCGTTCTGAACTTGATGACTATAATGTAAAAACACTTTTGGATGTCGGTTGCGGTCGTGGCGGTTTTATGGAGCGTATGATCAGTGATGGTGTAGCGTGTAAGGGTGTTGATCTAAGTTCTCTTATGGTTGAAGAGTGTAGAGCCAAAGGGCTTGATGCAGAGTGTAAGCAAGCAAAAGATATCGATGGTAAATATGATGCTATTGTAAGTATCTTTGATGTTTTAAACTTTATGCAAAAAGATGAACTTTTAGAGTTTTTGGAATCGATGGCTGAAAAGTTAGAGGATGATGGTATTTTTATAGCCGATATCAATACGCTCTATGGATTTTCTGATGTTGCAGAAGGTACAATGAGCAATGATACAGAGGAAGAATTTTTAAGTGTTGATGCTGCTTTTGAGAACAATGAACTCCATACGAAATTTACGCTTTTTCAAAAAGATGAAGATGGACGCTACACAAAGTACCAAGATACGATTGTGCAGTATTTTCACAAGATAGTGCTTTTTCAAAAGCTAAAAGGGCTCAAACTTGTGGACAAACAGACATTTTCTCTTTATGATACAGAAGATAAAACACTTTTGATCTTTAAAAAGCGCTAATTGTTTGAAATGTTACTTTAGTTGCTAAAGTACTAAGAATACAAATGTTATAATTGAACATATAACAAAAACAAAGGATTACAAATGAGTAAACATAAACAAAAGATACAAAAGATTTTTGAACATCCAATTTCTGGAAATATTGATTCTAAAAAATTATTAAGTGCGTTAGAGCATTACGGTGCGGAAATTGATCTAACAAAAGAGCATCACGCAAAGATTCATTTAAATGGTAAAATGTACTCTATGCCACTACCACATCAGGGAAATACACTTTCAAAAGATGCAGTAGTTGATCTTCGTCACTACTTAGAAGAAGTTGGTCTTACTCCTGACAAGCTGTAATATATAGAGCATATTGCTCTATATTAAAATACAATTGCCTCATAAAGGTAGAGTTCAGCATCTTTACAGTGTTGTGGAGGTATGCCCGCTTTTTCTTCACAGCAACTTCTAAAAAATTCCTCTTTACTCCAGCCCATATCTGTCGCAACTTGCGGTAAATAGGTACCACTGTAATTTTCATAGACAACATATATACCATGTTTTCCAACAACGATATCATCAACAGAGTTTGCACGTACCCGTGGTGTAAGTACTGAGATCTCAATATCTATATGGTCTAATTCATCTGGAGTAACGGGAGTAAATCTGTTATCATAGCGTGAAGCAGATATTGCCATATCTATTATAACTTCATAGAGTGGCTGATCCGGTTCAAATCGACCGATACAACCACGAAGTCTTCCATCTTTATGTAGTGTTACAAAAGCACCGAGATGCTGTTTAAACTTATCTGGAAGTTTATCCGCATCGATTTGTACTCTTTTGTTATGGAGTACGGCTTCATATAAAGAGAGCTTTGCCAATTCTTTAAGAGCTTGTTTTTCTTCATCTGTGAGTGTAAACATATTTTTTCCCCTCTTTTAAAGATATAGAATAATTATACATTATTTTTATAAAATATGAGGGGAAAATGTCATAGTAGCATTCAAGCTACTATAAAGAGACTATTTTACAACAGGTCTTGGAGTTTTTGCATTTGATGCAGGAAGCATAGGAACTCTTATATATGGTTTTTTACCATCAAGTGCACCTAAAAAGGCTTCGATTGATTTTACCTGTTTATCACTTAGTTTTGTTCCAAGTTGGATTCTAGCCATCTCTTTGATAGCGCCTCTTAATGTTGGGATCATACCATTGTGAAAATAGGGTGCAGTTTCTGTAACATTTCTGAGTGTTGGAACTTTTACCATACCGTTTTTATCACCTTTAAAGTCACCGATATTCATATATTTGTATTTTGCAGTAACATTCATAGTATTCATGCCACCACCGATACCTACACCATTATGGCAAGATGCACAACCAACTTGAATAAAAGTTTTCAGACCCTCTTTTTGCTCTTTTGTCATAGCACTAGGACAACCGTTCATAAATTTGTCAAATGGAGCAGGTGTTACTAAAGTTCTCTCAAATGTACCGATTGTATCAGCTACTTTTTTGAATGTTATTTTTATATCTTTGCCATATGCTTTTTTAAACTCTTTTACATACGCAGGCATTGAAGTAACAACTGCTACAACATGCTCAGGAGTTGCTGCCATCTCAGGAGTTGCTTGAATAGGACCCTGTGCCTGATCTTCCAAGTCCGGACTTCTGCCATCCCAAAACTGTTTGTCATTAAATACTGCATTATATACAGTAGGTGAACTTAAGTGGTGTGGATTTGCAGTCCATTTGTGACCAATTGCAGCTGCCATACCATCATCTCCACCTTTAGAGAGGTTGTGACAAGTATTACAAGAGATAAGACCGCTTTTTGAGAGACGCGGATCAAAGTAGAGTTTTTTACCAAGTTCTACCTTTGCTTTTGTAATAGGATTTTTTGGATTGTCAATCAGCTTTAAAAGTTCACTTTGTGATTCTGGGATTGGTTGAAGACCTGCATTTCTTGCATCTTGAACCAAAGATGATGCTATAAGTGAAGCAGCTGTAAAAGCGAGTGCTACAATTTTTTTCATTTTATTTTTCCTTTTTAACTTAATCTAAAGAGAAGAGTTCTCTTTTTGTGTTACAGAAGTATAACAGAAAAAATCTTAAAGGAAAATTATTATCCTTTAGTTATTTATAAACTCTAGAGCACTTTTGACTGCATTGAGATAACTTAGAGTATCTGCTTGATTTTTATAGGCTATATCAAAAGCAGTACCATGATCCACAGATGTTCGGATGATGGGAAGATTAAGAGAGATATTGACACTTTCATCAAAGTAGAGTGCTTTGAGTGGTGCAAGTCCCTGATCGTGATACATTGCTACAAAGTAGTGGTAGTTTTTACGGAAGTAGGGTGCAAAGGCCACATCGGGAACAACAGGACCGACAAATTGTTCAAAGCCTATCTCTTTGTTCAGATCGCTGATAACTTTTGTAATGATCTGCTCTTCATCTCCAAGGACGCCATTGTCTCCTGCATGAGGATTGAGTCCTAAAACAGCAATTTTCTCTTTTTCAATGCTATTATGCAGATCAAGTAAAAATCTTTTGAGATCACCATAAGTTAATGAAGATGCAACTTCTTTAAGCGGGATATGCTCTGTAAAGAGTGCTACAAACATCTCAGGACATCCAAGCATCATAATAGCTTCTTGATGGAAATGTTTACGAAGCAGATCTGTATGTCCTTTATACTCAAGCCCTGCCAACATCCAAGCCTCTTTGTGAATTGGCAATGTAACAACGGCATCCGCTTCTTTTGTCTCACAAAGCTCAATGGCTGTCATAAAGGAGTCATAAGAGTAGCGTCCGCTCTCTTTTGTCACTTTTGCTATTTGGATATTAAAATTACCCTTTACCTCATAGAGGGTAAAGTTATCTGGAATATCTTGTTGCAGAAGTGTAGCTGCTTGTGTCAGGAGATTTTGGTTTATACAGTAAAGTGGTTTACAGATCTCTATGATTTTAGAGTGTGCTTTGAGTGCAATCTCAATGCCAACACCATTAAGATCACCGATACTGATTGCAATGATTGGTTTGTTATTTTTTTTCATTTTTTATTTCCTTTTAATGGGCTTGAAATAATTTTACTAATTTGATATAATTTAATAAGCCATAAGTTAACGCGATGAATCTTGCGGTCGTGCCGCTCTAATTTATTAGGGAACGGGCTTAAGAGGAGACAGCAAGTCCTCTTGCTTATGGCAAATGGTCTTTTAGTATTTTTAGCTTTCCGTTTTTTTGTTTTTTTCTTATCTTTTCAATACTTATTTTATTGGTTCTTCTAAACGAAGTTAAAAAGAGTGCTTTCCCACTTTGTGTAGATTTAAGTGCATAATGATATAGTTTATTATTATCTTTGTTCAGAACTATTGCTACTGTTTTGTTTCCATCTTTGGCTATAAAATGACTTTTCCCAATAATATCATCAAGCAATAGGTAATCATTTATAGTTAAATCAGGGTGATGATTTATATTTTTTATAAATGTTTCTTGACTTAATGTAACCACTTTTGTATCACTTAGTAGTATATTGGATAAAAGCACACTAATTTGTCCTATTTCATATCCATATTTATTTTTCTTATATTTTTGAGAAAGTTTTTCCATTTAACTATTCTCTTCTATTATCTTTATTTCATCCTTGCTCAATCCATAAAGTTCATAGACCATTGTATTTATTTCTTTATCCGTTACATTTATCTGTGTTTGAAGTTCTTGAACTATTTTAGTGTCATTTTCAAAGAGTGAACGCCATTCATTTTTGAAATTTCTCTCTTGCAGTTTGTCTGTAAATTTTAATTTTTTTGCTTTTTTATACTCTTTTACAAATTCATTAAAATCTAAGAGCTCAAAGCTTTGCAGTTTTTTAGGGATTTTATTAAGTTCTAGCTCATCAAGAAAATTTTTACGAGTTTTTTGCTCTTGTGCTTTGAGAGAAAGTATCTTATCGACATGATCAATAAGCAATTGCTGATAATTTTTTGTCTCTGTGTGAAGTTTATGGTATAATTTTTGTATCAGGTCTGCTTGACGCCAGAAAGGTTCCGCTGGACTCAGGATGGAGAAGTAACCGCCCTCCCTTGCAGGCTTGATTAATGTATATCTTTTATCTATCTGTTTTAGAAAGTTTTTTTCAGAATTTGCATAAATACTTACAAGATAGTTTTCCTCATCAACTACATGAAATATTCTGTCATTTTCACGATAAAAAATGGAGTATAAAGCTCTGCTGTTTTGTATGTTTTCAAATACTTCATCAAAAAGGTTATTTGAAAAAACAAAAGGAAGTAATCTATAGTACTCTTTAAACTCTTTATGCCCTTGAAATTTTTCAAGGTATCCAATCTGTTTGGCAAAAAGAAATTCTGTAAGATAGATCTCTTTGTTATTTAACAAGCCTATGGCATACTTTGTTTCTCTATCATAGCGTTGCTTTTTTTGCATAGAGAAGAGATAATCAAGGTTTTGAAGATAAAGTGTATAGTTTGGGGTTTGGGGAAGAGGAAAAGGCTCTAAAAATTTTGTTTTAAATGCAAAGTAGCCACCACGTAGTTCATATCCTGTATTTTTAAGAAAAAACCACATAAGAGATGAATTCAAAAGAGCTAAAAGATATTTATAACTTTCGTTATATTTTTTATTTTTTACAAAAGTATAACATTTTGTTCCATGATAAAAAGAGTTATTATCAAAGGTCATATTTGTACCAAAAGAGATCTCCGGTGTAATAATTTTTTCATTTTCAAACATTTCGATCTCACGTGCTCTATGAAGAGCATACCAATATTTTGGATTTGTTTTATACCTTATCTTTCGACTGATCAAGAGCTCTTTAAAGTGATGTAGATAGGCATAGGTTAAGGGAAAATCTCTCTTAAAATCATCCTCTTCATATGGTTTTGTTCTGCCGTTTTCATCTTGATAATGTGGATAGATAATAAAGAGGTCTGTTGTAAGAGAAGCATACTTTTTTACATCTTCACCCTTTAAAAAAGGCTTCATAATAGTCGCTTCAAGTTCTACTTCACACGCCAACTCTTTTGAGTAACCGACAAAAAGATCTCCTTTACAATTCCCTTCCAAAAGATAGATGGAGTCACCCAAACTTTGAACACCAACACTGATTTTTGAAAATACATCCTTTAGAATCAAAGGCTGAGTTTGTAGTTTTTGTATGATCTTTAAAGTTGTTTGTGCTGTTAAATTCCAACTTCCTTCATCAAGATCTTTATATAAAATACTCTCAAATGCCAGATCTTGAAATATGTTTTGTGGTTTTGCATGGACAAAATTCAGAGCTTTTTTGTCATCATTGGAGAGTGCAACTATGCAGGTATAAGCAGAGGCATCTTCAAAAACCATTTCACTGCCAAAGTGAACCAAAGATTCTACTGCTCTTTTTTTTACTAAAAAATTTCGTAAACCTTTGCCAAAATCAGCAACTAAAAATTTATGTGGCAAAATAAAGCTCAATTTTCCCTGTTTGTTTAAGAGTTTAAATCCCATCTCTAAAAAGAGTGCATAAATGTCATATTTACCGACAGCACTTTCATACTTTTTCTCATAAAGCAGTGCTTCATTTTCATAGTTGCTTTTGAGTCCCTGAACTCGTACATAAGGCGGATTTCCAATCACAACATCAAAACTTCCTTCCTCAAAAGGCATATCCAAAAGAGAGTTGGCACAGAGTATCTTGTCAGCAAGTTTTGTCAGTGTTCTTCCTTTACTTGCCGTTTTGAGCCATAGTGAGAGTTTTGCTATCTCTACGGCATCTTCATTGATATCTACACCATAAAGATTATTTTCAAGGATCGACTTTTCTATCTCATAGTAGGCTGTTAGATCTTGCATAACAACTAAATCTTTTTGTAAAGATTGATGCTCTTTTATGAGAAAATCAAGTGCCTGATTTAAAAATGCTCCGCTCCCACAAGCCGGATCAAGAATTTTTAAATTGAGTAACCAGTTTCGATAGATTTCTAAATTATCTTTTTGAACTTGCTCTTTTTTTGTTGGTTTTTTTGAGTTTTTAGGTTTTGAAATTTCTGTGATATTTAGTTCATTTTTTTTATCAGAACAAAGTTTTCCAAGTGTATTTTCTACTATATATTTTGTAATATACTCAGGGGTGTAAAAAACACCATCTTTTTTTCTTTTGCTCTTCTTTGTATCAAATTCTGTCTCATTGATGGAAGCATTGATCTCTTCTAGCTCTGTTAAACTCTGCTCAAAGATATGTCCCAAAATATTTACAGAAACTTCACTTTCAAAATCATAATTACTTAATTTTTGAGCTTCCATATCAAGATATTCATCATCTATAATGAGGCTGTTAAGTATTTTGTCTTCTGCAAATAAACCGCCATTGTATTTTGGAATATTTAATCTTTCATTTCCTTTATTGATAGCATCAAAATAGAGTTTATAGTAGTCATACATACTTCTATCGCCAAAGCCGTCATTCTTATGTCGCTCTCGTATCTCTTGTATTGTATTTGAAGTGAGTAATCCTCTGTCTTCTGCAAAAAGTATAAAAATAATTCTGTCACAGAGTTTTTGAGTAAGTCTAAGGAGTAAAGCTTTGTCTAAATCATTATTTTTTACTAAGTTTTCAAAAAGATGTGTTCTAAAAAGCGAAAAATCTTTATAAAGTTTATTTGATATATCTTTTTCAAAAGAAGCTGATTTCTCTTTGAGTGTGAGTGGAATGTTGTTTTTGATACTCTCATAGGATAGAAGCAGATGCAGTTTTTTAAACGCTTCATAGTTTAGATGAAAAAGTGAAAATTTCTCATACTCTGTGCTTTTATCAAAATAAAATCGTAACTCATCAAAATTTGAGATAATGACATACTTTGCATTAGAGTGTTGTGTTAAATACCAAAATGCCTGTTGCTGAACTTTATCAAGGTTTTTAGTATCTTGCGCTTTGAGTTCTATAATGCCGATAACTTTATTATCTACATAGATAACTCCATCAGCTTTTTTGCTGTCAGTTTCATTTTTCTTTTCTCTCTCAAGATTGAAGTCATTTGGATTAGTACTGTCAAGTGTATAGCCTAAGCAGTTTTCAAAAATATCTTTTAAAAATCCATCTTGATATTTCTCTTCTTTTACTGTTTTTATGAAGTCAAGTTTTTTTAAATACTTTTGATACTCTGCCCATCGAAGGGCAATGAGAGTTTCATCTTGATAAATACTTTTTAAAACTGATTTTTGAAACATTTTCATCTATCGTCTTGTAAGGCGTTTCATCTCTTTTATCGCCTCTGCAAGACCTGTAAAAACACTTCTAGCAATAATACTTTGACCGATATTGAGTTCTGTAATGGCATTGATCTGCATAATTGCATCAAGATTGTTATAGTTTAGTCCATGTCCTGCTGCTACTTCAAGACCTATTTTTTTTGCATGAAGTGCTGCTGTTGTGATATCTTGGATCGATTTTTCAAGTTGTATTTCCAACTCTTTACGCGGTAATTCAAGCTCTTTTATAGAGTGGTGTGAATAAGGAATATTTGAGTGAAGCATAGCAAAAAGATTTGAGTAGAGTCCGGTATGCAGTTCTACCATCTCTGCACCCAGCTCTTTTGCTTTTTCCATTGCTTGAAGCGTTGGATCAACAAAGAGTGAAACAGGAATATGTGCATTATGAAGTTGTTTTATAGCTGCACTTACTTCTTCACTGTAGCTAAAAACATCCAGTCCGCCTTCTGTTGTTACTTCTTGGCGTTTTTCAGGCACAAGTGTTGCACGATGCGGAGAGATAAAGCTGACAATATCTAAAATCTCTTTGTTTATGGAACACTCTAAGTTTACAGGCAGTTTAGAGTGTGTTAAGATATTGGTAACATCAACATCTTGTATATGTCGTCTATCTTCACGAAGATGTATGGTTATCTGATCGGCTCCGTTTTGGCAGGCAACATAAAGAGCCTGCAGAATATCTGGGTCATTAACACGACGTGCTTCACGAAGTACGGCAACATGATCTATATTTACACCTAAAGTCATTTTATTCATTTGTACTCTTTTTTTCTATGGAATTATAAAATTCAAGATATTTTTCTTCGAGGTTTTCATGGTCAATAATATTGCCAACATAGACATCTACCGTATAGGGTTCATCATATGGTGCATTTTTAAAAACCTCTTCATTTTTTCCCTGAATATAGACCGGAACAATTTTTAGTTTATTTGCTTTAGCAATTTTTTGTGCACCACTTTGAAATGTATGGATACCTTCACCTTTAAAACGTTCACCTTCAGGGAAGATATAAAGGTTCATATCATCAACTTTTGAAAAGATTTTTTTAATAGTTTTAAAGAAGTTTAAAAGACCGCGTTTATTTTCAAGATCGACACTGATACAGCCACTGTATTGGAAAAATTTCCCATAAATCGGATCTTCAAAAAGTTCCTGTTTGGCTATCCATGTACCATTTTTATGATAACGTAAAAAAATGTTTTCCATTACTAAAATATCAAGAAGTGATCGATGGTTGATTACATATAAAATTCTATCTTCTTGCGGTAGTTCCCCATGAAGATTGACTTTTATATTTAAAAAATCAAGTACTTGATTTGAGTAGTTTCCACGTTGGAGTGAAAGTTCCTGATAGCCATACTTTAAAGTTATAAAAGGATGAAAAAAAGTTTGTTTAAAGATCTTTTTGTATTTGAGCCCAAGCTCAATCATAAATATAAATTTTCCTATGTTTTTTAGCATATAAACCTCTTTGTAAAATTAACTTTTCGTCTTTTTGAGTGTCATTTCAGTTTCCATAATACGTATCTCATCATCAGCGTGAATTCTTATTTTATCATCAGCTTTAAGCTGTTTTTTGTCAATTTTATCTGGATAGTCAAAATGATTTAAAATATGTTTTATAGTGTTGATACGAGCTTTTTTCTTATCATCTGATCGAATAACAGTCCATGGAGCATGTTCTGTATGTGATGCAAGGAGCATAGAGTATTTTGCTATGGTATATTTATCCCAAAGTCCTTGTGATTTTTCATCAACCGGAGAGAGTTTATACTGTTTGAGCGGATCGGTACGGCGTTTGTCAAAACGTCTCTTTTGCTCATCTTTACTTACTGAAAAGTAGAATTTAAAGATGTTTATATCTGAGTTGACAAGCATCTTTTCAAACTCCGGCACTTCATGTAAAAACTCTTTATGTTCTTCTTGGGTACAAAATCCCATAACCGGTTCAACTCCTGCACGGTTATACCAACTTCTGTCAAAGAGTACTATCTCACCGGCAGCAGGAAGGTGCTGGACATAGCGTTGAAAATACCATTGTGTTTTTTCTATATCGCTTGGTTTGTCAAGGGCAACAACACGGGCACCACGAGGATTGAGATGTTCTGTGATACGTTTGATCGTTCCACCTTTTCCAGCAGCATCACGCCCTTCAAAGATCATAAGTACTTTTTTTCCTGTTTCTTTGACATAGTTTTGCATTTTTAAGAGCTCAATTTGCAGACGTTTCAACTCCTCTTCGTACTCAATTGTCTCTTTTTTCTTCCATACAGCGATTCTATCACCTTTAACATGTTTCATTTTTTCATCTTTTATTTTATTCATTTAATAACCTTTAGGAACTAATTATAAAACTTTACAGATTAAAAAGAGTTTGAAATCAGTGTATTTATTTTTATAATATCATCTGTTTGGGCAAAACAGCTTGTTTTTCCACAAATCATATAGCCACTGTTGTTATGATCAGCTTTGAACAATACAAAAGGGTATCGAATTTTTGCCAGATGATAGGCATTTGTTGTTAAATTTTCTACCGAACTTTTGACAACTCTATCTTCTTTAAGGTATCGAATAGTCTGTGTAAGCATATATGGATAGTAGATCGGACGTCTTCCGAGATCATAAGAATTATACTCCATCGTTTTAAATGCAAAATGTCTATATTTTTCATCATTAAGCAAAGTAGAAAGTGTGAGCATAGAATCAATCATAATAGATACTGATGATGTATAGGTATTGTCTGTTACTTCAGCTTTTACACTAAATTCACCGTCACTAAAGTTCCAAAGACCTTTTGTATAAAATTTCTCAAGTGCTTTGTTGACAAGTTTGTGGGCAGTGATAAGGTAGATCTCATCTTGTGTATATTTGTAAGCACTCAGAAGTGCCTGAGATAAAAAAGCATAATCTTCCAAGAAAGCTTCAACTTTTGGCTCTTTATGAATGAGTGTTGTATGGTAGAGTTTGTCCTCTATATACATGGTTTTTAAAAGTGCAGCAAGTGAAGTTTTTGCACGTTCATGATAGCTATGATCGATTGTACCGAGTTTAAAAAGGGAGTTTATAAGCATTGCAGACCATGAAGTTTGCACTTTTTTATCTATAAATGGGTACTCTCTTTTGGATCGGATGTTTTGTAAAATGATTTTCACATCTTCAAACCACTCTGGTATGCCATTTTCAAAACGGACAATACTTTTACCGTTTTCAAAGTTGCCATGGTGTGTAATACTCATGGCTTCACACATTTTTGCTGCATCATTGTAACCGGCTTGACTGAGTGCTGCAAAGACCTCTTCATATGTGTAAACAAAGTAAGTTCCTTCTTCACCCTCACTGTCAGCATCACTTGCAGAGTAAAAAAGTTCATCTTCACTCATATAGTTGTGCCAAAAGTCAGCAATTTCACGTGCAGTTTTGAGGTACTTCTCCTTTTCGTAAAGCAGGTAGGCATCTGTATAGACTCCACATAAAAGAGCATTATCATAAAGCATCTTTTCAAAGTGAGGAACGAGCCACTTCTCATCAACACTGTAACGGCAAAATCCGCCATCTACAAGATCATACATACCACCTTTTGTCATATTTTCTAAGGTATTTGTAACCATAGCTTTTGCACTTTTGTCTTTATAAATACGATCTATAGTCATAAGGGCGTGGAGTGTAGAGACATGTGGAAATTTTGGAGCTACAGAGAAACCACCGTTTCGTGTGTCATAGTTGCTTTTTGCCTGTGTCAAAAAAGGCTTGTAAAACTCCTCTTTTAGAATGGTTGCCTCTTTTGGATGTTCGGGTTGTTTGATGAAACTCTCTATCTCCTCAGCATTTTTTAATATATCAGCATCATTTGCAGCCACTTTTCTTGATATGAGCTGCGTGAGTTCTATAAAGCCCATACCTTCTATGCTGCCTTGCTCTGACTCAGGTGGAATATAAGTTCCTGCAAAAAAAGGTTTGTTTTCAGGCGTAGCAAAAATAGAAGTAGGCCAACCGCCAGCACGACGATTTAAGAGCATATAGACCTCTTGATAATATTTGTCAATGTCAGGACGCTCCTCTCGATCAACTTTGATGGAGATAAAGCCCTTATTTAAAATGTCGGCACACACTTGATTTTCAAAAACTTTTTCTTCCATAACATGACACCAGTGACATGAAGAGTAACCGATACTGATAAATATTGCTTTATTCTCTTTTTTTGCTACTTCAAAAGCTTCATCGCACCATGGCCACCAATCTACCGGATTGTCTTTATGTTGTTGCAGATAAGGAGAGTCTGCATTTGCTAATCTGTTTGGCATAATTTTTTCACTTCTTTTTATTTTTATTTTTATTTTTTATAGGGTAGGGAAAAATTAATGATGATTTGCTTAAAATGATAATTACTTGGATTGTTTTAGTTTTGGATTGATATTAAGTCATTTTCTTTTTTGACACTATAATATAAATTTTAAAATAATGTGTAAGATGGTAATATTATAAATCTAAAGGTAGTTAAATGAAAATTTTGAAAAATGTTGTTCTCTTTTTACTCTTCTCTCTTGTCTCACTGCATGCTGGTGCTTTTTTAATGCCGGATCAGGCTTTTAAACCCTATGCTAAAGTGAATGAAAAATCACAAATTATTGCAGGTGTAAAGATAGCGGATGCGATCTATCTCTATAAAGAGAAGTTGAAAATAACGCTTGTTGAAACGCCGGGGATCTCCATAAAAAAAATTGAGGCTCCCAAAGCACAAGAGCATATGGGAGATGCAGTCTATTTACAATCTCCAGAATTTATTGTTACACTGAAAAAAGAGGGCTCTCTTGAAGGGCTTAAAAAGGTCAAGCTAAAGATAGAGTATCAGGGCTGTTCTGAACAGGGACTTTGTTATGAGCCAAGTGAGAAGATATTTACTTTAGAGGTAGATACTTCCAAATTAGGTTCAGATCTTGCAAAGTTGGGAGGAGTTTTAGAAGAGACTGCAACCCAACAACAAGAGAAATCACAAACAGATCTTATAGCAGATACCATTAAATCAAGCAGTTTTTTAGTGGTTCTTGTGACTTTTTTTGTTTTTGGTCTGCTTTTATCCTTAACGCCATGTGTCTTTCCTATGATTCCTATTATCTCGGGACTTATTATCTCTCAGGGTGAGGGATTGACAACGAAAAAAGCTTTTCTTCTTTCCTTGGTTTATGTCTTGGCTATGGCTGTAGCTTACACACTAGCAGGTATTTTAGCAGGTCTTTTTGGTGCAAATCTGCAGGCTGCATTGCAAAATCCGTGGGTTGTTTACTCTTTTGCAGCTGTTTTTGTAGCACTTGCTGCAAGTATGTTTGGTTTTTATGAGTTAAAACTTCCGGATGCACTTGTTTCCCGTGTCAGTCAAAATCCAAAAAGAAGCGGTTTTATAGGGGTTGCAATTATGGGCTTTTTATCAGCACTGATTGTTGGACCTTGTGTTGCTGCACCGCTTGCAGGAGCACTTGTTTATATTGGCCAAACGGGTGATGCAGTGCTTGGCGGAGCTGCCCTTTTTACGATGAGTCTTGGCATGGGTGTGCCTCTTATCTTAGTAGGGGTAAGTGCCGGTAAATTTATGCCAAAACCGGGTGCATGGATGACACTGGTCAATGAGATCTTTGGTGTACTTATGTTAGCTGTTGCGGTATGGATGCTTGAGAAGATCCTGCCATCTTCGGTTATTATACTGATGTATGCAATGCTTGGACTTGGATTTAGTCTGCATCTTGGGGCTTTTAAGAGTGTTGGACACAGTTTTAAAAGAGCTTTTTCAACAATTCTTTTCATCTACTCTTTGGCACTCTTTATCAGTGTGCTTGCCGGTGCACCAAGTATGACGGAGCCTCTTGCTTTTTTAAAGGTTAAAAGTGTTGCAGTAAATGATCAAGCTACCCAAAAAACAGAATTGCATTTTACAAAAGTAACTTCACTCGATGCGCTGAATGTTCTGCTTGAGAAAAACAGAGGCAAAAAGATACTTTTGGATTTTTCGGCTGCTTGGTGTACAGCTTGCAAGGAGCTTGAAGAGGTGACTTTTTCAGATCCTCGTGTACAAAAGAAGTTGCAGGAATTTGTACTTATTCGTGCTGATGTAACAGAAAATGGAGAAAAAGAGAAAGCACTTTCAAAAGCTTATGGTGTTTTTGGTCCTCCGGTAATACTGTTTTTTAACAAAGAGGGTAAACTTCTTCGTTCCAAAACAATTGTCGGTTTTGTAGAACCTGAGCTGTTTTTAAAACATCTTGAGTTATAAGAGGGGAATAAAGAATGAACAAGAGTAGGATGAAGTTAGCTACAGGGGTAGCAACGTTTCTTTTGGTATCAACATCTGCACAAGCAACATTGCAAACAGATAAAGTTACACTCAAAGGAAATATGCAAGTAAAGTACAATAAACTTCCTAAAGCTGTTACTACTTTAACAGAGGCTTTTACTGAGGGTATGTTTTATGGCAGATTTCGAACGAATTTTTTCTATTGGGACTGGAAAAATGAGTATGCCGGTAAAACAAAAGATAATAAAAATAATGGTGTTGGTGGCAGTCTGATTTATAAAACAGCACCACTAAAAGGTGTAAGTGCAACTGTTGGTGTATATACATCACAAAATCTTGATTGCTTTAGAATGGATAAAGAAGATGTAAAATATTCAAAAGCAGGAAAAGATACATTTAGCCGTTATAATGTAGCGACTGGCGGACATTATGGTATGACAGTACTCGCACAGGCTTATCTGCAGTATGATATTTCAAAAACATCATTTATTATGGGTCGGCAACTTTTTGAAACAGTTTTTACAAAATCAAATGATACAAAGATGATTCCAAACAGCTTTGACGGTGTTACATTAACAAGTAAAGAACTATCGCAGACAACTCTTAAAGTTGGCTATTTGATGAAACAAAAATTAAGAGATCATATATCTGCACATGATCTACTTGCTTATGATCCAGCTAGTAAATGGAGTCAGAATGATGATGCTTCAGTAAATAAAAATTTAACCGTTGATAGAATTGGTCAAGATAATAAGTTAATTGTCGTTTCTGTTACAAATACATCTATGAAAAATCTAAAAGCAAATGTAAGTTATGCAGCTGTACCAGATGTACTGAGTAATCTTACTTTAGAAGCACACTATACTATTGCTGTAGGTTCAATGAAGATTGTTCCAGGTGTGCGTTATATGATGCAGTTTGATGATTTGGGTGCAAACTATGGTGTTGCCAACTTAAAAGGAAAGCAAACAGGGTATAAAGATCCAAACTCTTTAGATACAAATCTACTGTGTGCCAGAGTTGATTTTAAACAGGGTGCATTTCTTGGACGATTGGGCTACTCAAAAGTTGCAGATAAAGCAGATATTGTAGCACCGTGGCGTGGATTTCCAACAGGTGGATTTACCCGTGTAATGGGACAGTATAACTGGTATGCAAATACAAAAACATATATGATCAGAGTTGGGTATGATTTTTCAAAAGCAAACATTTTACCAGGTTTTAGCATTATGGGACGATATGCAATTCAGGATTTTGATGAAAACAAACCGGGTGTTGCAGCAGACAGTAATGTGATCCATATTGATATGCGTCAAAACATTACGAAAAACAGTGAACTTAAATTTAGATTTGGCTCGGCAAGTGCTGATAAAAAAGCTGCAAAAGACTACTCTTACAATGAGTATCGTTTAGAGTATAATCTTTTCTTCTAAAAAATGGGTATAATTTCATTATCCCAAATTATGCAATAGGAATTTATAAAATTTACCTATGCTTGTAATGAATGTCCATTGATTGCAATGATAAAGTATAATTTTTTATTCCTATTGCATAATTTGGGATTATTATACCCAAGCCATAGAGGAAGCCCAATGCCTGCATCAAAAATAACTATTAAAGCAAACAATCATAGAATTTATCAAACTCCAAAAGCTAAAAAAATTGAACTCTTAAACAAGATTATAGATGAAAACAGCGCTGAAGATATCCTTGTTGTTTGTGCAAACGATCCACAAGAACTTAAAGCACAACTCTCAAATCAGCTGATCAAAGTTGTAGAGGACAGAGAACTTGTTCAAGATAAAGAACTTGTGTGCGATTTTCTTATCAGCTACGATATGCCAATAGAAGCTATTGTCTATGAAGAACGTGTAGGACGTGCAAAAGAGAAGGCTGTTATGCTTTTGGATGAAGCAGAACAAATAGTGCTTTATAAGATAGAGATGCTTTTAGGTCGTGCAATAAAACAGGAAAAAATTGAAGGTTTTGAGTACCCGCAAAAAGCTAAAAGTGATTCAGATAAACCTGTGCGTAAAAAGCTAACAAAAGAGGAGATTCAAGCCATAGCAAAGAAACGCTTTGAAAAATCGACTCAGGAAAAACCAACATTTGACACAGAGAAGTCTGAGCGAGATGATTCAAGAAAGCCTAGAAAAGAGTTTAAAAAAGAGGGCAAAAAAGATGATAGATGGGCCAAAAAAAGACCGGCACCAAAAACTACAGGCAAAAAGATTACTATTAAAGCGCGTAAAGTGAAAGAGGATTAGCGATCCTCTATAATCTCAGCAACTCTTTTGGAACTTCCGTGTCCAAGATATTTTCGCAGTGCTTTGGAGTTGTCTAAAAAGTGTGAAGTATCATAGTTTTTATAACTCTCCAGCAAATTTTCTACACTAACTTCATCTTGTAAAAATTCAGGATGAATAGTCTCACCTTTAAATTTTTCAAACATAATGTTGGCAAGGCCTACGTGAGAGAGTTTGACAACACGGCTTCCTATAAAGTAATCCAATGCTTTTGCTTTATAAGCCAATATAAAGGGTGTGCCAATGAGAGTTGCTTCAAGCGTTGCCGTACCACTGCAAATAAAGGCAAAATCAGCTTCATGCAGGGTTTTATGGGCATTATGCACAACTTCAAAATCTTTTAAATCTCCATAAAGTTCATCAATATCTTTTTGTGAAAAGTATTCAGGAATAATTACCGTTGCTTTTGTGATCTCTGTAAGTTTTGTTCGCAATGCTGTAAAAATAGGCATTAGCCGTTTTATTTCACCTTTTCGACTGCCTGGCATAAAGGTAATATGCTCAATCTTTTCAACTTTACTCTCTTTAAACTCTGTAATTTGATCAAGTAGAGGGTGTCCTACATATTCAATGGGTGCATCTTTTGGATAGTAATCAGGCTCAAAAGGTAAAATAGAGCAGAGATGATCTATGGTGCGAGCAAGAACGGGGATGCGTTTTTTCTTCCATGCCCATGCTTGCGGAAGTATGTAGTAGATAATCTCTTTATTTGGGTATTTCTTTTTTATTTTTTTTGCAAGAGGGAGATTAAATCCAGAAGAGTCTATGAGCAATACCTTGTCTGCTTGTGCAGAAAGCTCAACCATTTCATCAGCAAGTTTAAAGAAAAACCGCAGTTTTTTTAATGCATCAACAATGCCCATAATTGCCAAACTTCTTAGATCAACTATGGGCTTACCGAGATCTTTGTCAAAAATACCTATAAGTTCTGTATCTTGATGAAGCTCTTTTTTAAGAGATTTAAGATGGACATTTGCAGAGTGTTCGAGTGCAGAGACTAAAATTTTCATCAGTTTTAAGCCTTAATCATTTATAATGACACAATTATATCGAAGGTGTACTGCAATGTTGATAAAAAATGCGATAGTGTGTGATGTAGAGGGTGAGCGAGAAGTTGATGTTTTGCTTGAAAATGGTCTTATAGCGGCTATTGGTAAGGATCTTAGCAGCGAGGAAGTGCTTGATGCAAAAGGTGCTTATTTACTGCCTTGTCTTGTTGATCTGAATGTTCGTCTCAAAGATGCACAGCTTAATTCAAAAAATATTAAAGCGATTGCAAAAGAGGCAAAAAAAGGCGGAGTAGGGCATATTGTTCTTAATGCTGACAGTACTCCGGCAATTGATGATGAAGTTGTGTTGGAATTTGCTCAAAATTCACTTAAATCTATTGATGATGTAGCAATTGATCTGATGCTCAATACGCTTAAAGAGGATATGACACTCTCAAATATTGCGATATTACTGAAAAAAGGGGTTATCGCTCCGTATATGTCTACAATCGCAAAAAACAACCTTGCCATTAAAATAGCTGAATATGTGCAGATGTATGGTGTGACACTCTTTTGTAAAGCTGAAGACAACTCTTTGATCTCTTCAGGTGTTATGCTTGACGGTGATGTAAGCTCTCGTCTTGGACTTGCAGGCATACCAGAATTGAGTGAAGTACTGCATGTGTCCCGAATGATTGAGATCGCGCGTTATTTTGATATTAAAATTCTTTTTAAATCCATTGCATCACCGCGTTCTATTGAACTTATAGCAAAAGCAAAAGAGGAGGGGGTTGCTGTTTCGTGTGAAGTCTCTTTACACCATCTTACACAGTGCGATGAGGCATGTGAAGGCTTTAATACTACCGCAAAATTAAATCCGCCTCTTGCATCAAAAGATGATATGCATGATCTTCGCAGAGCACTCAAAAGTGGGCTGATTGATACGCTTACAATACTGCATCAGCCAAACTCACCGGTAAACAAAGAGGTGGCCTTTTTTGATGCAGCCTACGGATGTGAAGCACTCAGTGATGCGTTGCCACTCTACTATACAAAACTGGTAAAAAGCGGTCTGCTTACAATGCGTGAGTTGTTAAAAATGACTGTACAAAACCCTGCAAATCATATAGCTTTGCAAGCTGGCAAGATAGCAGTAGGTCAAAGAGCAGATCTCATACTCTTTGATACTTCGAAAAGTTATAGAGTAAATAATCCACAATCACTCTATAATGGAGAGACATTAGTGGGAGAAGTAAGAACTATCTAACTTCTCTTGGCATAAAATTCTTTTTTATACTCTGCAAATCTATCTTCTAAAATGGCTTCTCGTACCTCTCTCATAAGATTGAGGTAGTAGTGCAGATTATGGATCGTTGCTAAACGGAAGTAAGCTATCTCACGTGCTCGAAAGAGGTGGTTCATATATGCTCGTGAGTATGTTTTACAGGTTATACATTGACACTCAGGATCAATAGGGGCAGGATCTTCTTTAAACTTTGCACCTTTGATGTTAAGCTTGCCAAAAGAGGTAAAAAGGGTACCGTTACGGGCATTGCGTGTCGGCATAACACAGTCAAACATATCTATACCGCGTTCGATATTTTCTATTAAGTCTTCAGGTGTTCCCACTCCCATAAGATAGCGAGGTTTATCTTCGGGCATATACTGTGTAGTATGTTCCACGGTATCATACATTTCGTTGTTAAGTTCACCAACACTCAAACCGCCAATAGCAAAACCATCATAATCAAGGGCACATAACTCTGTTGCACTCTTGGTACGAAAGGCTTTGTCTGTTCCGCCTTGAATAATGGCAAAGATATTTTGATCAACTCCAATTCCCTCTTTTTGTTTGGATCTAAAGTACTCTATAGACTCTTCTGCCCATGCTGTTGTACGCTCAATAGAGAGTTTGATACGCTCCTGAGTAGCAGGCAAGGCAACAAGATCATCAAGTATCATCATAATATCTGAGCCTAAGTTATGCTGAATATCGATCACCTTTTTAGGGGTAAAGAAGTGCTTGGAACCGTCAATATGAGAGCGAAACTCAATACCGTCAGTTTTTGATTTACTTATATCTGAGAGACTAAAGGCCTGAAAACCGCCGCTGTCTGTTAAAAAACTTTTTGGGTATTTTGTAAAACCGTGCAGTTTTCCCATTTTTGCGACTGTTTTGTCTCCGGGGCGCAGGTACATATGGTAGGTATTTGCCAAAATGATCTCAGCGCCAAGCATATCTAAAACATCATGGACATCAAGACTTTTTACACTGCCGACAGTACCAACGGGCATAAATACAGGGGTTTTAACAGTAGAGTGTGCAGTCTCAATCGTTGCGGCACGGGCTTTGCCGCTTGTAGCTTCTAGGGTGAATTTCATATTCTCTCAATTAATAGACTTCTTGCATAACATCTTTAGATTTAAGAGGTTATGCAAGAAGTCTAATGAATTTTTTGTGTTATTATAACTAATTTTTTATGTGTTATCCAAACAATGTTTTATTGTATAGAGATCATTGAGTGTAATTTTTTTGAGTTCAGGGTTTCGCAAAAGAAACTGAGGGTGATAGATAGGGATGAGTTTAGCATGTTTAAAATTAATAACATGTCCACGAACGTTTTCAAAATTTTCTACATAATCATTTGTTAAATGTGAATAAGCTTTAGGACCAAGTGTAACAATGACTTTGGGTTGAATCAAATCAAGCTGTGTAAAAAGATAATTTTTACAGGAATCCCATTCTGATAAAGAAGGAGTATTGGATTCCAAAGGTTTGCATTTTATCGCATGTGTAAGATAGATATCCTGAGTTGAAACTTGTAGGACATTTTCAATCATCTTTTTTAGAGTATCTCCTGATCGTCCGCTGTAGTAGTTGTTTGCACTGTCTTGTGCCTGAGAAACTTGATAATCAAGAATAAAGAGAGAAGCGTTTTGACTGCCATAGCCACTCATACATTGTTTACGAGATTTACTCAGATCGCAAAGGTGACAGTTTTGTATCTCTTTTGTCAATTCCTGCAATGAATTTGCTTGTGCATAGGTGCTTTTTTCATTGATTTCAAAATGATCAATATATTCAAAGCCGATTGCTTTTAGTCTATAAAGATTTTGCAATAAAATGAGATTTTGAAAAGATTTCAATATTTAACCAACTTTAAAAGATTTTATAAAAGTATAGTTGAACTCTTGTTAAATTATACTTTACAAAACTATGTTACTATGATTTTATAAGGAGTAGCAAATGCCAATAGATAATAATAAATTAGAAATAAACAACTTTGAACTTTCATCTTCTGTGGAAGTTGAAGATAGTGTAAATAAAATTGTTGCTCTAAAAAAGAATAAAATTTTAATTCATATAGTCTCTTATATGCACAATACAGTTTTAGTACAAAATCTTTTAAAAGAACTCAAAAAAAGAATTCCAGAAGCGGAGATAGTACTTTTAAAACATAAAGAAAAATCTATAACATCTGTAACTCTCTTTACAATAGAGACAGAAGAAGAGAAAATTAGTGATGCCATATTAAAAGAACTCTATAGAGATAATTCAAATAAAAAACAGAGTATAGAAGAGTACAGGATACAACTCTTTAAACGCTATTTTACTGATCACCTGACAAATCTTCCAAATATGTATCAACTGCGAAAAGATCTGCAAAATAATGATGATGCAGGGCTGATACTTTTAAAGATAGATAATTTTCAAGCTATTAACAGTTTTTATGGATTTGTAGTAGGAGATTATGTTTTAGAATTTGTTGGCAACTATTTAAAAGAGATACTTTCTGATCATACTGTTTACAGGCTCTCTGGTGCAGAGTACGCTGTTACTACACAGAGCAGACTTGGATTTTATCAGTTAAAAAAGTATCTGTTTGAATGTTATGAAAAGATAAAAAGTTGTGAAGTTATTTATCAAGATACGAGAATCTATATTGATTTTACCTTAGCATCATCTTCTCACAGAGATAATACAAATATTTTTTCAAAAGTCTCTATGGCTTTGGTATATGCAAAACAAAAAGGTGTACCATTTTGGATTTATGAAGACAAATTAAATCTAGAACATGAATATGAGAGAAATTTAAAACTTTCACATATAGTAAGAAGTGCTGTTGAAAGCTCTCGAATTGTCCCCTATTATCAGGCAATTTTAGATAACAAGAGCGGAAAAATTGTAAAGTATGAGTGTTTGGCAAGACTGATAGATGAACATGAAAAAATTCTTTCACCGCTGCTTTTTATTCCAATTGCAAAAAAGCTAAAGATATATAATGAAGTGACAAAAATTATTATAGACAAATCATTTGCGATATTTTCAAAAAACGACTATGAATTTAGTATTAATTTGGCTATTGAAGATATTATGAGCAGTGAAATTTTTAATTTTATAATTGAGAAACTAAAAAACAACAGAGAAGTTGCACAACGCGTTACATTTGAGCTTTTGGAATCAGAAATGATCAGTGATTTTAAGAAAGTCAATAGATTTATTGGTGAGGTTTCTCGTTATGGTGCAAAAATAGCGATAGATGATTTTGGCAGTGGATACTCTAATTTTTCCTATTTAACACAGATAAATACTGATTATATTAAAATAGATGGTTCTCTTATTGAAAATATTGATGTTGATGAAGCCTCTTTCATTGTAGTTGATACTATAGTTCAATTTGCAAAACGTCTTGGTATAAAAACAGTTGCAGAGTATGTCTATTCAAGTATTATTATGGATAAAGTTAAAGAGTTGGGTATCGATTATTCACAGGGATTTTATATAGATGAACCTACCGTAAAATTATAATTTGAATTATATTTAGGTTACACATAGGTTATAAAAATATTTTATAGAGTTTTTTTGAAACCCTACAAAATACCGTATTTAACGCTCTTTTAGACTACTCAGTAACTTCTACGATTTCCGGTGTTGATTCCCAAATTCCGTGTTTAGTACAGTAACCATGCGCTACAAGGTTAAGTTTGCTTTTCATTGGTCTGATGTTAAATGTTACTTCTGCATGAGACTTTTCATTTCCAAGAGTTCCCGGTA
>JAMOSE010000182.1 GCA_027063215.1 Sulfurimonas sp.
TAACAAATAAAATAAATAATGATATAGAAGAGAGTTGGTTAATATTTGCAAAAGCTCTTGTAAAACTTGGAAAAAAAGATCAAGCTATACGAACATTGCAAAAATATAGTAACTATTCACACTCATCAAATGCACAAATTTTACTTGATGAGATTCAAAGAGGAAAATTCCGATGAAATATTTTACATTAATGCTTTTTTTATTCACATCACTTTATGCAACAAATATAAAAAGTGAACTCTTTTCACTCTACCAAAATAAAGAGTATAAAAAAGCCTGCAAGATTGGTTTTGATAACTTTTTTCGTTTTAAAAAGAATGAAGAACTCGTTGCTTTATATGGATTTGTCTGCCTAAATGCTGACTATATTGACAGACTTGCAATCCCTATAACTGCCTTAAAATTCTCACAAGAAGCACGTGCAAATGCTACCTATTTTTCAGTTATTTTAATGCAAAAAAAGATGCTTTATCATGCACTTATTGACGGCTATGATATCTCAGGACTAAAACTTCCAACAACAGAGTATGTTCTATCAAAAGTTTTTGATTTTTATACTGCACAAAAAGAACAAGGAAAACGATTTTATATCTTTAAAGATCCGGATGATCCTAAAAAAAGTTATAAACTCTCTATCAAAAAAGACAAACATGTTCATAAAATGATCATAGAAGAATTTTATGATAAAATGCTTATAAAACAACATATCTATTGGTAAGGAAACTAAAGTGGATAGAATAACAACTGACCTACTTGCTAACGGTTCCATTATGAAGGGGCAAGTTGATAGACTTCTTGCCAAAGGAATCAGTGAGAACCTTATCTTAAGAGATATAACTCTTTCTGGTTTTATGACAATGGATAGGCTTATTCGCTTTATTGTTAAACAAATTAGAAATGGTGTCTATAAACTTTCCATTATTGATGATTACGATTATATTCCAGAAAGTGCTGTTTTACAAAAACTTGCACAAGAATTGGACTTAATGTTTGTAGATCTTGATTCTATTGATATGGACTATAACCTTACTGCAAATGTTCCTTTTGCACAATTTCAAAAGCACAATGCCATTCCAATATCTCAAGATGATATGAGTGTCACAGTAGCCTTTAATGATCCCTTAGATATTGATGCCCAAGAAGCCGTACAAAGACTTTATCCTAGAAAACTCTTAAAAATTGCACTTGCTACAAAAAAACAAATTGAAAATTATCTCTATAAAATCAGTCTAAAAGACAGTGTAAAAGATCTTGTCCGCAAAATCAGAGAAGAGTTAAACTCTATCTCTACGCTAGAAGAGCAACAAGAAGCTTCTTCAATATTAATGCTCATTGATGTCATACTAAAAACCTGTATCAATGGGCGTGCAAGTGATATACATGTTGAACCAACTGAAAAAAACTGTGTTGTTCGTGGTCGTGTAGATGGAAAACTTACAGAGATGTTTATCTTTGAAAAAGATATCTACCCTCCTTTAGCATCTCGTTTAAAACTTTTGGCAAACCTGGATATCGCAGAAAAAAGAAAACCGCAAGATGGACGTTTTTCAACTGCAGTGGGTGCTAGAGAGTATGATTTTCGTATATCTACACTTCCTATTCTTTATGGTGAATCTATTGTTATGCGTGTACTTGATAAACAAAAAGCACTGGTTCGACTTGAAGATGCGGGAATGGACAGTGTCAGTTATCATAAGTTTTTAAAAGGTCTTCAAGCTCCATATGGAATTATTTTGGTAACTGGACCTACCGGTTCTGGTAAAACAACCACACTTTATGGTGCACTCAATGAACTCAGAAATATAGAAGATAAAGTAATTACTGTTGAAGATCCGGTTGAGTATAGAATGAATCTAATCCAACAGGTTCAAGTCAATGCAAAGGTAGGTCTGAGTTTTGCAGATGCCCTGCGTTCAATCTTGCGTCAGGATCCTGATAAAATTATGATTGGTGAGATTCGCGATCAAGAAACTCTTGAAATTGCCATTAAAGCTGCACTTACAGGACATATGGTAATTTCTACACTGCATACAAATGATTCCATATCAGCAATTCCGCGTATGGCTGATATGGGTATTGAACACTATCTTATCAGTGGTGCTCTGGTTGCTATTCAGGCACAGAGACTTGTAAGAAAGATATGTACTCACTGCAAGGTTGAAGATGTTTTAAGTGCATCTGTTTTAGAAGAGATAGAAGATGCTGTTCCTAAAAATACACTTTTTTATAAAGGTAAAGGGTGTAAAGAGTGCGGTGGAACAGGATATATGGGAAGAGAGATGATTTGTGAAGTTTTAAATATTTCAGAAGAGCTCTCTTCTCTTATCGCAAAAGGAGCATCAAAAGAGGCTCTACTGCAACAGGCTAAAAAAGAAGGCTTTATACCCATCTTTCAAAATGGACTACAAAAGGCTATTGATGGTATTACAAGTATTGAAGAAATTTTAAAGGTTGCAAAAGGATGAAATATTTTTTAGTAACTGTACTGACAAAAGGGAAAAAAGAAAAAATTGGTCTCTATGCAGAAAATAAAAAAGAAGCCAATAATTATGCCAAACTGAAATTTACCGGAATTATTATAAAGATTGAAGAAGCACCTGAGCCATTTGAAGCAAAGTTTAAAAGAATAAAAACAGATTTATTAAAAAATGTAAAAAAAAGAAAAATAAAGCCTGACGCACTTATAGCTGCCATTAGACAACTTGCAGTTATGACAAATGCAGGTATCTCTATTCATGATTCACTCAATGAAATTGCTAATGCGACAACAGATGAAGCACTAAAAACTGTCTTTTCAAAAGTTGCTGAAGATATTAATTCAGGACATTCTCTTTCAGAAGCAATGGAAAACTTTCGTTTTGAAGTAGGTAATTTAACCATTGCACTTATTCAACTTGGAGAAAAAACAGGTAATCTGGATGAAGCACTTTATACTCTTGCTAACATGCTAGAAGAGATTCGTTCAAATATTATTAAATTTAAAAAAGCAATGGCATATCCTAGAAATGTTATGATTGCAATGGCAATAGCTTTTACTATACTGATCTCTTATGTTGTTCCACAATTTAAATCAATTTTTGAAGAACTCCATGCACAATTACCGCTACCTACCATTATTCTTTTAAAACTAGAATATATTTTTAATAACTTTGGTCCTTATGTATTAGCAGGATTAGCAATAATATATATCGTCTTTAAATATCTAATTAACAACTATAAAGATATTCGTTTTAGTTGGCATGCTTTTCTTTTACGAATATACCTAATTAAAAATATTATTAAATTTTCAACATTAAATCGTTTTACTTTAGTTTTTTCTGAACTTATACGAGCAGGTATCCCTATTGCAGAAGCACTGGACACTTCAATTGATATGATCGATAATCTTCCGCTTAAGAAAAAACTCTCATCAGTTATTATAACAGTAGAAAAAGGTGGTACACTCAACAAAGGTTTAGAAGAAACAGGACTATTTGAAAACATGATCATCCAAATGGTACGTGCAGGTGAAGATAGTGGTACACTTGATACTATGGTACAAAAAGTTGCAGAATATTATAAAATGCGTTTTGATGCTATAATTGACGGTCTTAGTGAAGCTATTGAGCCTATTATGCTCTTAATTATCGCATCTATGGTTATTTTACTGGCACTTGGTATATTCTTGCCAATGTGGGATATGGGGAATGCTGTTCAAGGAAGAGGATAAGAAATCATATTAAATTTCTATTACTCTTTGCATTTTTTGTAAAAAAAGTGCCATTGCCTCTTTTGTAGCTTTGATTTTATAATGTGCTTTTTCATCAAAAGATTTTTCTAAAACAGTTACACCATATGCTTCGCACTCATACTCAACAAGGCGAATATCTGAATAAGCACACCCTATCTCCTGTGTTACTTCCTCTTTATATTCAATTATTTCAGCCGCTTCTATAACAAGATTTACAGCATCGCTGTAAGCACGAACCAATCCACCTGTTCCTAGTTTTGTTCCACCAAAATAGCGCACTACTATAACAGCTGCATTAATAAGTTCCTGTCCTTGCAAAACCATTAAAGAGGGTTTTCCTGATGTTCCTTTAGGTTCTCCATCATCACTTGAATGTTCAACAATCTGAGCATACTCATTAAGATATCGATATGCTGTTACAAAGTGTCGTGCCTTAGGATGTTCTTTTTTTAAGTCTTGCAGAGTTTCTTCATATAATGTGTAAGGGAGAAGGTGAGCAATAAATTTGGATTGCTTCACCTCTAAAGTAGTTGTAAAATGGTTTGTTACTGTTTGCATTATGAGACCACTGCACAGTAATAACACCCACAAAAGCCTATCTTTGGGTGAGATTTGAAATATAAATTTTGAAAGACTAACTGGTTAATTTGAAAATATTTATCTTTTAAAGATTGCCCAAAGATAGGCTTCCCTTCGGGTATCGATAGGTTTCCTATATACTTCGTTAATCGTTTTTGTATTAACCAGTTAGTACTGCAAACGATTGCCTTGCCTATAGAAAACCTATCGATATTGTAGGTGTTGTTACTGTACAGTGGTCTCATCATGCCAAGTTTGTATAAACTTTTTGCACATCCTCATCATCTTCAAGTCTCTCTAAAATCTTATCAACATCAGCCTGATCTGCTTCACTAATCTCAATTGGAGTATTTGCAATACGCTCTAGTGTTGCTTTTGTAATCTCCACCTCTAAATTTTCTAAGGCTTCATTCATTGTACCAAATGCTGTATAATCAGCAGTAGCTAAAACAACACCCTCTTCCTCTTCTATCTCTTCAAGACCGGCATCAATCAGTTCAAGTTCTAACTCTTCAAGATCCATATCATCTTTTAAGTTAAATTCAAAAATTGCTTTACGAGAAAACATAAACTCCAAAGATCCGTTTGTCAGCATTTCTCCGCCGTTTTTGTTTAAGATACTCTTTACATTGGCAACAGTACGTGTGTTGTTGTCAGTTGCACACTCTATAAAAAGAAGTACACCATGTGGAGCTTTACCCTCAAAGTTTACCTCTTTCATATCTGCACTGTCTTTTGCAGCAGCTCTTTTTATAGCAGCATCAATGTTATCTTTTGGCATATTTTCTGCTTTGGCATTTAAAATTGCCGTACGCAGTTTTGGATTAAGATCAGGATCCATTCCACCCTCTTTAGCCGCCATCGTAATAACTTTACCAAGCTTAGGAAACAGTTTAGACATTGCTCCCCATCTTTTTAATTTTGATGCTTTTCTATATTCAAACGCTCTACCCATAATAAAAGTTCCTAGTTAATTTTTTCGCAATTATACCATTTTA
>JAMOSE010000183.1 GCA_027063215.1 Sulfurimonas sp.
ACCCCAGAACAAAATGGTTCTATTCTTTTAGATGTTTCTGTAGAGGTAAATGATACAACTGTCGCTACCGAACCTATAAGATATTTTAGAAGAACTATACAAAAACTCTAAAATCTTGCACTATTATAAACTTTTTCGTGATATAATCAAGAAAAAATAAAAGGATTTATCATGAATTTATCAATGACAGGAAGAAATATAGAATTAACAGATGCTATTAAAGAGCATATCACTGCATCTGTAGATACACTTAAAAAATTTAACCTTGATATTATTTCAGTAAATGTGATTGTTTCAACACAATCAAGAAAAGGCAAAGAGCATTCTGTAGTCGAGTTTGTAATTAACCTCGCACATAAAAATACTATAGTCATCAAACAAAATGATCAAGATCTCTATGCTGCAATTGATTTAGCAACAGACAGAGCACAAAAAGCAATGCGTCGTCTTCATGACAAAGAAGTTGATCACCAAAAAGTAGGTATTAATGAAGCAAAAGCGGAAGATGTATGTGTAAAAGCTGTTGCACAGGATATCGAAGATGAAATCATTCCAGTAGAACTTGATCTTTATAAACCACGTGAAGTTGAAGATGTTTTAAACGATCTCAAAGAGAGCGGAAAAATGTTTGAAATCTTCTTAGACAATGAACATAAAACGCGTGTTCTTTACAAAAGAAATGACGGTAAATTTGGTCTTTATTAATCACTTTTAGGTAAAAGAAGCAAATCTTCTTTTACCTTTGCTACAATCTGCGTATCTTCTGCAAAATCTACCCACGTAAACTGTGAACCACTTTGATTCATACCTTTTAAGAGATCTCCGCTTTTTCTATACTTCAAGTCCAAATTGGCTATATCAAACCCACTCGTTGTTTTTACAAACTCATTCAGTCGTTGCGTGCTCTTTTGATTGGTGTATAAGAAGCAGTAGCCTTTTAAGCCTGTTCTACTTACTCGACCACGTAACTGATGCAATGTTGAAAGTCCTAAACGTTCTGCCCCTACAATCACCACTGTAGTCAGTCTCGGCAGTGATATACCAACCTCCACAACTGTTGTTGCAATTAAAATATCCCCTTTATCTCTAAAGTCCAACAAAACCTGCTCTTTTTCTTTGTCTTTCCCATGTGTTACATACACATTCTCAAATTTTTTCTCCCAATAGCCTCTTGCTTCCTCAATACTTTGATACGCTAATACTTCACTCTGCTCTACGAGAGGATAGACGATAAGCACCTGATTATTCTTTGCTATCTCTTTTTGAATATGTACCAAAAGATCTTTAAAATCACTCTTGTGAATCACTTTTGAATCAATATCTTTTTGAAAAGGAGTTGCCGTAATCAAAGAGACATCAATATGCGCTGATTCTATCATTGCGAGTGTTCTTGGGATCGGTGTAGCTGAGAACTGTAGATAGTGTGGCTTTTTCTTGCCTTGTGATATCAACTTTTCAAGCATATTTCGCTGTAGTGTTCCAAATCTATGCTGTTCATCTACCATAACCAAAGCTGCCTGCGGAAGTTCTCTATAGAGCAAGGCATGCGTTCCTATTATAAAATCATATGCATCTAAAGAAGTTTTTTTTGTTTTGTTTGTAACCAATACTGTTTTCATTGATGGCAGAAATTTCTGAGCCTCTTCATAAAGCTGATTAGCCAAAATAGTAGTAGGTGCCATCAAAATAGACCGATGAGGCATCATCATAAAAGCAGCAGCCAAGATAACCATTGTCTTTCCACTGCCAACATCCCCGACAATCATCCGCTTGGCTGCAACATCCTTTGCAAAATCTTTTTGTATATCTTCTATAGCCAGAAGCTGTTCATCTGTCAGTTGAAATGGTAATTTTTTTACAAAAGAGTCATAGAGGCTCTTTTTAGAAACCAAGGCTTGAAAATATCGTCGTTTATGTTGCAACTCTTTCATATAGATAAAGAGCTCAAGATACTTTAAAGCCTCAAGAGATTCAGCACTTAACTCTTTTGACTTCAAAATAGAAGGCTCTGGAAAATGAAGTGCTAAAACACTGTCTATAACATCCTTTGAAAGCCCTTCTGCTTCTAAATTATCATAACAAAGAAGCTCACGGGTCAAACGAAACATTACATCACTTCGCAATGCTGATTTATATTTTGGTTTGATATCTCCTATCTGTGAAACTTTTTTTGGCATACTCATAGAGCAACTACCACCTTTACACTCAATCATTCCATAGTAGTAATCTCGATCTCCTACTTTAAACTGATGCATCATATAGGGTTTTGGACGAAAAAGCACCCCTGTTACCTGATGACCAAAGTTGTGGACAAAAAAAGTAATCTGTATGGAATTGGGAGCGCGATACACTGACTCGACAGTCGCATCTATAAGCTGAAATGTGTGGGGGTTGAGTTTATCATGCAGACGATAATCTTCATAAGTATGAGGGATTATAAGAGCAAGTTCACCAACAGTAGCAATACCGAGTTTTTTAAACTTAGCTGCCTGCTCTTTTGTAAACTCCATAAGACTACTCTCGCTCTTCT
>JAMOSE010000184.1 GCA_027063215.1 Sulfurimonas sp.
TGAACTCCTTCAAGCGGATTTGTCCTACCGATATTACTCGGTAGGAACACTCACATCATACAAAAAAATCAAAAAGCTTTTTAAAAATATGACAAAATGAAAGATTTATCCATGCACTCTTTTGTTACGTTCCTCTTCTTGGGCTTTATAGAGTTCTGCACATCCACGAGAAAGCTCACGGATCTTTAAGATGTAATTTTGACGCTCAGTCTGGCTGATAGCTTTTCGTGCATCAAGGACATTAAAGACATTTGATGCCATCATACACAGATCATAAGCAGGCAGAGGGAGTCCTGCTTCAAGCGTTCTGAGACACTCTTTACTCTTTGCGGTAAACTCTTCAAAAAGCATCGCCGTATCTGCTACTTCAAAATTATATTTTGAGAACTCGATCTCACTCTCTTTATGCACATCTTTGTAGTATGTTTTTGTTCCATCTGGTGCAATATTCCATACGATATCAAAAACCGTATCAACGCCTTGAAGATACATTGCCAAACGCTCTGTTCCGTATGTAATCTCAGCTGTAACAGGAGAACATTCGATCCCGCCAACCTGTTGAAAGTAGGTAAACTGTGTTACTTCCATACCATTTAGCCATACTTCCCAGCCAAGTCCCCATGCACCAAGTGTCGGAGACTCCCAGTTATCTTCGATAAAGCGAATATCATGCTTGCTGACATCAAGTCCAAGATACTCTAAAGATTGCAAATAGAGTTCTTGAATATTGTCCGGAGAAGGCTTGATAATAGCCTGAAACTGATAATAACTGCCAAGTCTATTTGGATTCTCTCCATAACGCCCGTCAGTCGGTCTTCTTGAAGGTGCAACATAAGCTGTAGCCCATGGTGTTGCGTCTAGTGAGCGAAGAAATGTTGCAGGATGAAATGTCCCTGCTCCTGCTGGAATATCATAAGGCTGTACAATATTACACCCCTGTTTCATCCAAAATTCTTGCAATTTAAGTAGCATCTCACTAAAAGTTATCATATATCTTACCTTATTTTATTTTTCGTATTATAGCCAAAGAGACTTTTTTAGGATTTAAGGAATCAAAATAACATAGCTATAATTAATTTTAATTCCTAAACTAGTTTACAAACTATGTCACCCACATTCTGTCCAAGTGAACGAGCAACAACATCACATTTTACTTTGAGTAAAAAACAGATATTTTTCCTGTGTGAAGGAGAAAGACACTCATAGTTTCCCATCCCTTTACTAATGACAAGATCAGCAGTATCAAAGAGCGCTTGAGCCTCTTTATTTGCACGTCCATAAGCAAATCCAGGTGTATTTACACCGCTGTCTACAAGATGGCAAAGCCTATCAAACCCAGCTTCATAAGCCTCTTTAAAAGTTACATCATTAATAATGGGTTTACCCCGAACCATATAGTAAAACTCTATAGTTGGATAGATCTCCTGCATCACTTCAAGAAACATAGCATCAAAAATATGCTCCCCTACATTATCGCCAAGAATAACAACTTTTTTTGCTTTTTGTAACTCTAAACAAAATACCTCAAAATCATTATGAGCAAATTCAGTATGAAAAATCTTATCTATCTCTTCAGCGAGATCAAACTCTACTGCAGCAGCAAGATCTATAACATTACCCACAACTGCTATTTTTGTAGCAGTAAGCAGTTTATCTGATGCGTTTTGAATTTGTTCTTGTAAAAAAGGGATAAAAGCTTGTGCTTTTTTCGTAGAAAGTGCTTTTACCTCATCATAAAGATCCTCTTTATTTGCTATCTCAGCCATCTTTTCATAGACATCTGAGGCAACTTCTGGAGGAGAGAGTTCAAACGAGAAATTTTTACTCATTGCTTCTACTGTAGAAGAGAGTCTTGTTCTTAAATCACTATCTGCACCTATGGCATCCGCAACTTTCAGACTTTGATTTATAATGCAGTCTACACACTCGGTCGCTATCTTCATACGTTATTATCTGTATGTTCTTCTATAGCTTTATTCCACATCAGTTTATATTTACGGCGCATAAATTCAACTTCTTGTTGTGAAAGTTTCAGCTGTTCTTGAAGGGTATGGATTGTTTTTCTATCTTCATCATAAAGTTCTTGCAGTGATGCCAAAGCTTCTCGTAAAAATTCATTTTCAGTACGTACCGCTTCAAGTGTTTCATCTTTTGCATCAAGAACTTTCTCATGAAGATTTATGATTGTTCCAATTGTTTTTTCAACAAATTCAGGCTGAACAATCATCTCATGCTTGTTCTTTTCACTCAATTCACTCAGTTTTGCAGGAACAATAACTTCAGTGGCACCTTTTGATGGATCTATATAGCGTACACCATTTTCAATTTTGACTGTCAGCTTTCCACGCTCTATCAAATCATCAATCGCCGATAACTCCAAGCCAGTAAGTTCACTGTACTCTTCATCACTCATCCACTTCATTATTTTCTCCTACTTTTTTTACTATTTTATAATAGTCTCAATCTCTAAAGAATCCATCTCAACTTTTTTTGCTTTTGCAATACGATCCTCTTTGAGTTTAATTGCCAACTCTTCATTGTCAAGTGCTAAAATCTGCATAGCAAGATATGCCGAGTTAATCGCACCTGCTTTTCCTATTGCCACTGTAGCAACTGGCATACCAGCCGGCATTTGAACAGTTGAAAGCAGTGCATCTATTCC
>JAMOSE010000185.1 GCA_027063215.1 Sulfurimonas sp.
TGTGGTATTGCAGTCAGTGGTGCAACAGATGCTGCTCGTGCAGCAGCAGACATTGTCTTGATGGCACCTGGTTTGAGTGTGATTGTCGATGCTATTAAAGAGTCTCGTCAAATTTTTGAGCGTATGAAAAGTTATACAATTTTTCGTATTGCAGAGACAATCCGTGTTATTATCTTTATGACATTAGCGATTGTGGTCTATGATTTTTATCCTATTACATCATTGATGATTATCATATTGGCACTGTTAAATGACATACCTATTATGAGTATAGCCTATGATAATACAAAGCTGCGTGAGACACCTGTACGATGGGATATGAAAGAGGTTTTTGTTCTGGCATCATGGTTGGGAATAGCAGGTGTGCTTTCTTCATTTTTACTCTTTTGGATACTTATCTCGTATATGAATCTGCCACTCGCACTGGTACAGAGTCTCTTTTTTGCAAAACTTGTCATTGCCGGACACGGTACAATTTATAATACGCGTATAGATGATTGGTTCTTTAAACGTCCTTGGCCATCTTGGACACTTTTTGGTGCAACTTTTTCAAGTCGAGTAGCCGGAACTATTATTGCTGTTTATGGTTTTGGTTTAATGGAGCCAATAGGCTGGGAGTGGGCTGCTTATATGTGGGCTTATGCTTTAATCTGGTTTGTATTTAATGATACTGTTAAAATGGCAGTGCTAAAATACTATAGAACACGATACAATGAGGATGTCTTATGAAAAAAACAAAAGGAACAACTTTACCTTGGGAACACCCAAAGTTAGAAGAGGAAGATCCAAAGTCTTTAGAATTGATTGAAACAATAATGAAAAGTCCTACTTATGTAACGGCGGAAAAAGATGCAGAGTTTATGGATTCGTATGAAGCAAGAGGTATTCGCCTTGAGCTTGATTATCTGAAGCCGGAACTAAAGATGAAAGAGCATGGGATTGAGCATACTATTGTAGTCTTTGGGAGTGCTCGAATTGTTGAGCGTGAAACTGCACTTAAAAGACTCCGTGATATTGAAAAGATGCTACATAAAAAGCCTGATGATAGAGCCCTTTTAAGAGAGCTCTATATTGCAGAACGTATGGTAGGAAAAAGTATCTACTATGAAGATGCCAGAAACTTTGGTAAACTCGTAGGAAGAAGTGGAAAAACAGCAGAAGATTGTCGTGTTACTTTGATGACAGGTGGAGGTCCGGGAATTATGGAAGCTGCAAATCGTGGTGCATATGATGTGGGAGCCAAAACTATCGGGCTGAATATTAAGCTTCCGCATGAACAGTATCCAAATCCCTATATCACACCTGACTTGTGTTTTTTATTTCACTATTTTGCCATTAGAAAATTACACTTTTTAAACCGTGCAAAGGCACTTGTTGTTTATCCGGGGGGATTTGGAACTTTTGATGAAATGTTTGAAACATTAACATTGATTCAAACAAAAAAAACAGAGGAAATTCCTGTTGTTTTGATTGGAAAAAACTATTGGCAAAAGGCAATTGATTTTGAGTTTTTAAAAGATGAGGGAGTTATTGCTCCTGAAGATTTGGAAATTTTTTATTTTGCAGATAATGCAGAAGAGGCATGGCAATATATACTCTCTTGGCATAAAGAGCATGGTAATCCTCTTTTTGATGAGTCAATACAGCAATGATGAACTTAAATCCTGAAATTATCCACTTTTTAGTCGTTACTGTTTTTAGTTTTTTGATTGGCTTAGAGGTAAAATCATACCGAAATCAGCACAATCAAACAAAAGCACAAAACTACTTTTTTGGAGATGTCAGGACCTACAGTTTTATAGGAATATTGGGATTTGTACTCTATAGTGTTGATGAAAAGTACCTCATCCTTTATGCATGTGGTTTTCTCTCCCTCTCTGTACTTTATGCTCTTTTGTATTATAAGAATCTCTTAGAGGGCAAACGCAGTATTCTGCTCTTTATAGTGATGCTTTTGGTTTACTCTTTTGGTCCGTTGGTGCAAATGCAGCCACTTTGGATGAGTGCGCTGTTATATGTCAGTATTGTTTTTATTTTAAACTCCAATGAGGGTGTAGAGAGATACGCAAAAGATATGAATATCAGTGAGTTTGAAACACTTGGAAAAATGGTACTGCTCTCCGCGGTTATTCTGCCTCTTTTACCAGATAGTAAAATCATCCCTTACATTCCGCTCTCTCCTTTTAAAATCTGGCTTGCTGTTGTTGTTATCTCTGCTATTAGTTATGGTGGATATCTCTTGCAAAAGTATTTCTTTCATGAAAAAGGTTACTTTTTAACGGGTATCTTGGGCGGTTTTTACTCTTCGACGGCAACAACCGTTGTCTTAGCAAGAAAAGCAAAACATTTGGGTGGATTCAATGTGATAGATGCCGCCATTATTTCAGCAACATCTGTGATGTATCTGCGTTTGGTTGTTGTTGCGCTTTTTTTTAACTTTGAAATTGCAAAGATGCTTCTTTTGCCTTTTGTCTCTTTTTCAGTGCTTGGTTTTATCATCTCTGCTTTTTATCTCAAAGACTCAGGTGAGAAGCAACAACACCCAGATATTGTTGATAAAAATCCGCTTGAGCTAAAAACGGCATTTATTTTTGCTTTTTTGTTTGTCGCTATGATGATACTGACACAATATGTTACACAAGAGTATGGTAGAGCAGGGCTTGAGATACTCTCTTTTATTATAGGTTTTACAGATATTGATCCTTTTGTTCTCTCTATACTTACTGGAAAATTCAGCGTAACAAGTGTAGAGATAGCTGCAGCCATAATGATAGCAGCCGGAAGCAATAACCTTTTAAAAGCCATCTATGCCATTTGGTTTGGAGGCATCAAAAACAGTTATAAATCAGCTCTTTGGATCACACTTCTTGGTCTCCTTACTATTGCTCTTGGGCTTTGGTATGAGAATATTTTATAAAGGAAAATGATGGATATCTATTTCGCTGTGCTAAATTTCACTCTCTCTGGAGCTATAGGTTTAGTGGGAATCTTAACACTTCGAAAAGTAAGTACACCAAATGAAGTTGTTTTTGCACTCTTACCATTACTTTTTGCACTGCATCAATTTGATGAGGGTTTTGTGTGGCTTGGAGTTGGCGGGCATATAGAAAAAAGAGCTCTGGATCTTGCTGCTGGTATATTTATCTACTATGCACAAGGTCTGCTTCCATTTTTAATTCCTTTGGCTGTATGGCTGATCGAAAAAAAGAGGTGGCGTAAAAATATTTTGGGTATTTTGACACTTTTGGGACTTGCTCTTGCAGTCTATACGATGTATGGACTCTCAACAGTACCAAGTTCTGTTACCGTTGTAAACAACACCCTTTATTATAAAAATCCATGGACGGCAAACTATTATGATGCCAGTATCTACATCATTACAACGTGTGGTTCATTGATGCTAAGCAGTAGTATCAGTGTTGCTCTTTTTGGAATTTTAAACTTTATAGGCTTGATACTTATCTATCTTTGGCGTCCATATGGATTTACATCTCTTTGGTGTCTTTATGCTGCAGTGATAAGCGGACTCCTCTATTTTTATTTTGTAGAACGTCGCATTAAATTTTTAAGTGATTTGCGAAAGAAAAGAGATCTCTTTAGCCAAAAACTGCAAAAAGAGCTTGATGGTTTACAAAACAGAAATTTTTTAAAGTGACCTTCTATTTTCATCTTTTAGTCTATTGTCACGATTTCATATGCTCAGATAATTTAAGCTAATCATTGCTAAAATAATATAAATTTAACTATTTTATATTAAAAGGTGCATAATGCAAGATTTATTGGATCAAATTCATCGAAAAAAAGAACAATTAGATAAATTAAGACCACTATCTGATGCACAACTGAAAAATCTAAAAAATGTCTATGATATTCAACTCACCTATAATTCAAATGCTATTGAAGGCTCTACGCTTACCTATAGTGAAACAAAACTTATTTTAAATGAGGGTATTACAATAGGTGGTAAAAGTATGAATGAACATTTAGAAACCATCAATCATAAAGAGGCAATAGGCTTTATTGAAGAGATAGCAAATATTAATACCAATGAAATTACACTTACTGATATTAAAAATATTCACCATCTAATTTTAAAAGGGATTGATAATAAAAATGCAGGAGTCTATAGAATAAAAAATGTTGGTGTTGTAAAAAGTGATGGAGAGATACATAATTTTGTGCAACCTTTGCTCATACAAGAAAAGATGAATGAGTTTATTGAATGGATACATGCTTCAACAATAGAAGAACCAATACTACTAGCTACATTGGTCCATTTGAAATTTGTTTCAATACATCCGTTTATAGATGGTAATGGTAGAACAGCAAGACTTCTTATGAATCTAGTTCTTTTACAAAACGGTTATCCTCAAGCAATTATTAAAGTATCAAATAGAGCAGAGTATATACAAGCTATTGAAAAATATCAACAAAGTAGTGACAATGACTATAATGATTTTTATCAGGTAGTTCTTAAAAGCGTCAATGATAGTTTAGATCTCTATTCAAAAATAGTTACAGATGATATACAACTAATCTAAGGTTATTAGTTATTTAATTTTGATTCTTTAGTAAAAAAAAGATGTGTTTTTTATGAATTTAGAGGAGAGAGAAATGTTATGGAATTATTTTGGTTCAGCTAAACTTTATGAAGCAAAAGATATAGTTGAGAATAAGGTTGTAACATCATAAAAATAAAATTAAAAGATAATAAAATTCAATGAATGTACAGTTTATAGAAGATGATAGTATTGATAGCTTTAAACTTGTTTTCAATAAAGTTTCTAAAGATGCAAAATCAATTTTGATACTCTCTTGTGACAAGAATGATTATGATTTAAATAAAATAAATTCAATTTTAACAAGTTGTCCTGTTCCTATTATTGGTAGAAGGTACTTAATATGAAATTAATAACAATTATTTTACTTTTTGCTACATTACTTGGGGCTAAAGAGCTAGAAAAAGTATCTTTGCAACTTCAATGGCTAGACCAGTTTCAATTTGCAGGTTACTATATGGCAAAAGAAAAAGGTTTTTATAAAAAAGCTGGTTTAGATGTAACACTAAAAAAGTTTAACAATAAAATAATGCCTATTGATGAAGTTTTAAACAAGAAAGCTACTTATGGAGTTGGACGCTCATCCTTAATCGTAGATAGAAGCAAAGGAAAAGAGATAGTGCTTTTAGCGTCTATTTTCCAATCATCTCCATCAGTATTGATTTCAACAAAAGACTCCGGCATTAAA
>JAMOSE010000186.1 GCA_027063215.1 Sulfurimonas sp.
CTGACTCATAGTTTCAACCCGTAATGGCTCACTTCCAAGTAAAAATTTCTTTGTCTGATCAAGCTCTTCTTGCGTTACACCCTCTTTTACAAACTCTGCAATCACTGCTTTTACTGTCTCTTTTGCTTCATTTTGTGACTCTATCTTTGTCTGAAGATAGCCGTTAAAATAACTTACAGATTTACTCACATGTACACGAGCATAGGCAGAGTAGGCAAGACCGCGTTTTACACGGATCTCTTCCATCAGTCTGCTTCCAAAACCACCCGTTCCCAAAATAAATGTTGCTACACGTGCTTTATAGTACTCTTCATCATTTACCGCCATATTATATGGTGATCCAAAGTAGATATATGCCTGCTCTGTTTGACGTTTTAAGATATCTGTTTTGGCATCACTGCTTGCTCTAAAATGAGGAAGTGCTTTAGCTTTTCCTTTTGGAAGCCGCTTCAATACTTGAGAGACCTCTTTTTTGATCACTGCTATATCAACATCACCACCGACAACAACTATGGCTCGAGAAAGCACAATATGATCTTGCACAAAGCTTTTCACATCTTTGAGTTTAATACTTTTGACACTCTCTATAGTCCCCGCTGCAGGTTGTGCTAAAACTGTTCCCTTAAAAAGCAGTTTTTTCAGTGCATTGGAAGCGACATAGTCATAATCATTCTCTTTGCGAGAGATCGCCCCCATGGTCATTGTTTTTACTTTTTCTAAAGAGCGTTTTGTAAAGTTTGGATCTTTTAAAAGCATTTTTAGATAGTGCATACTCTGTTGAAACTGCTCTTTTAAAGAACCGATCTCAAGAACAAATGTTTCACTGCCCGTTGAAGCAGAGATATGGATCGCCTTAGATTCAAGCATCTCTGCAAAACCATTTGCACCTGCTTCTTTTGTACCTTCATTAAGCATCTTTGCAGAAAACTTTGCCAAACCGGCTATCTTTTTATCTGTTATACTGCCTGAATTTGTAAAAACGATCTGTGTATTTACAATTGGAAGACGACTATCCTCTTCAAATATCAAAGGAATAGTTATTCCCTTTACTTCAATGCTATCAATCTTTGCTGCCATTACAATCTGTCCTATTAATAAAAATGTTATTACTATCTTTTTCATCTAATCAAATATCTCTAAAGTCTCGTACGCAGTGTTACGAATTGCCGGTATCTCACCAATATCTCTGATAAGATGTACCATCTCCTCTTTTGCCATCGAAAATGCCGCCCCTGCCGAGCTTACTACATTCTCTTCCATCATCGTCGAACCCAGATCGTTCGCACCAAATCGCAGTGCCATCTGCCCGATATACGGCCCTTGTGTTACCCAAGAGCTTTGAATATTTGGCACATTGTCAAGATAGAGTCGTGCAACTGCCAAAAGTCTTAAGTAGCGGTTTGATGATGGTTTTTCCATATCTGGAATAAGTCTTAGAAGCTCTGTATTTTGCCCTTGAAAACTCCACATGATAAAAGCCCGAAAACCGCCTGTCTCATCCTGCAGACGACGAATCATATCAAAATGTTCTATAATATCTTCATCACTCTCAACTGTTCCATACATCATCGTAGCCGTTGATTTTATGCCAAGTTTATGCGCTTTTCTGTGAATATCGATCCAGACATCTGAGTCAATCTTCTTTGGAGCAATAATATCGCGTACTGTATCAGAAAGTATCTCTGCACCCGCACCCGGAATAGAAGCCAAACCTTTGGCCTGAAGACGTTCTAAAACCTCTTCAACAGATATGCGTGAGACTTTGGCGATAAAGTCTATCTCTATTGAACTAAAGCCGTGAATGGTAATGGTCGGGTACTTTGTATGAATATGCTCTACCAAATCTTCATACCACTCGATTTGAAGTTTTGGATGCACACCTCCTTGAAAGAGTATCTGCGTTCCGCCAATCTCCAAAAGTTCATCGATCTTTGCATCAATTTCATCAAAGCTAAGTACATAGGCATCTGCATCTTTTTCATGTCGGTAAAAAGCACAAAACTTGCAGTCAACCCAACAAATATTTGTATAGTTGATATTTCTGTCAATAACAAAAGTTGTTATCCCTTTTGGATGCAATTCACGTTTACGCGCTGTTGCCATACGTCCAAGCTCTTTCAAATCTGCATTTTTAATAAGATCGAGTGCCTCTGCTTTTGTTAATCTCTTTGTCACTATTTCCATCCCTTATTCATTGGATTAATTGATTTTTTCTTAATAAATTTTCTATAAACTATATACAGTAAGAGGAGTATCATAAACCCTCCACCCGCAACTTGAAAGAAGGCTCCAAGATTAAGAATTTTATTTAAAATACTCTGATGCTCTTTATTGTCAATTTTAAGCTCAGCCATCTCTGCAATATGCGTCATTGCCGAGACTGCTAAATTACCTTGCGGTATATCTTTATGACATGAGAGACAGACTCCACGACGATCTAACTTATCTCTTTGTGCTTTATCAAGTGGTTGTGAAAGCTTCCAATGGTGACCGACTGTCATTAGCTGTGTCCCATTCTCATCTATAAATTGCGAATAGTCATATTTTAAATTTGGTATTGCCGGTATCTGTTCATCAACATTTTTTGGAATTACCTTACCATCAGCACTCATCAAATCCATAATAGTTGTCTTGCTCGGATCAGCATTGAGTTTTCCACCGCCAACACCAAGTCCAAGTGCTTTGGCAGAAGTATGACAACTCTCACACGATCGTGCCTCTTTTTGAATCGTATGGGGTTGCACCGGTGCCATATCTATGGCATTTTGTCCCTCTTCGCCTGCACCTTCTACATTTGGGATCTTAAATATATGATTTTGCAAAAGTGCTTTTCCATCTTTGCCAATAACCGTAATAGTTGTCTGGCATCCGGGAATAACTGGAGATATTCTACCCTCACCGTTTTGTGCAAGTGCAGGATCTTCCCAACGTAAATAAGAGCGGGTTTCAGTCACTTTTCCTGCAACAAGATAATCTTTTAGGTTACGCATTTCACCTGTTGTTCCATGTATATCATGATCATGCGAAGCCATCAGATAATCAGGATTGTTTTTACCGCCACTGTAGTCAATCTTTACATGACAACCATAACACTGCGGTGCCCAGGTTGCATGACAGGTATAGCACTCCATATGATCTGTATGCGCATCAATAGCATCCATAGCAACCAGTGCTTTTTTTGAAAGCCGCTCCTCTTTTTTAAGCAATTTAAGCGGTTTAAGCTCTATATCTTTACCACTTGCCAAGTGCATAATAATCTTGTTGCCCTTTTTAACCGCTTTTGGCAGAGGATTTCCACGGGCAGTAAGAATGTATCCATCCCCTTTATCTTTTGGAAGATAACCCTGCTTCAAATATTTTGCAACTGTTTGTGTCACACCTCTTGGATTTCCTGTTGCAACAGTTGTATTGAACTCATCAGAGTAACCAAGTGGCAGCTCCCAAGGGTATTTTTTTGTTGTTCCGTGACAATCTTGACACTCTATCTCAACGGCACCTGCATTGGCACCGCTTAAAAAACCGTCACCATGCAGATCATTAGAAGTATGACAATCTTGACATAACATCCCTTTTTGATAATGCACATCTGATTTCATATGCAAGTAGCGTTTTGTATGCAGTTTTGGCTGTGCATTTCCCTCTGCATCAAACGTTGCATTATAAGCAGTTTCCATAAGTCCCTGATAACTCACACCTATACGCTTGCCACGATTATGGCAGGTTGAACAGGTCTCTACAGGCACACCGCTGTACTCTACATGATGAATAGCTACTTTAACTTTGCGTGAAGATTGAATCTGATGCGAAAGCATATGCCCTCGTTCATTTTTTTGAATACTTTTGTCATTGCCTTCATAAAAACCCTCATTTGAGTAGGGAATATGACATGAAGCACACCCTGCACCTCTGTAATCACCTCGTTTTGAGCGTCCTTTGCTTCCGGTATGGCAACGCAAACACTCCTGACGCAGATAGGTATAAACAGCTTTTGAAGGATCCTTTTGAACCTCATCAACACTCGGTGCAGCAGGAAGCTCTTTCATCTCTTTTGGAAATGCCTGAGGCTCCATTTTTGCAAGTTTTTGCATATATTTACGATAGCTGTCTGTTCCAAGTCTGGCATGTGGATCGGCAGGATTTTTTGTTTTATAGTTTCCGGTATTGTGCTGATATCCCTCTTTACCGCCAAAACTCCACATTGCACCTTGAATTTTTCCCTGTTCGGTCATCATCAGAGAGTTCATCTGTGCCGCTACCTGATTTGGATGACATATACCGCAGGTATTTTGATTTACCCAGCTGCTTGCCGGATTAGGGTAGTACTCTTTTGGTCCAGGATGATTTTTAAAATACCTTACAGTTCCTTTATGTGCATACTTTTTACTTTTACTTTTAGGATCTCCTCCATGACAGACGATACAATCATTCCCAGTATTACCCGTTTTATCTGCAATGTTTAAAATAGCCTTCATCATAGAGGAGTTTCTATCACGAATATCAGCGATTCCTTTATGACAGACTATACACTCATTTGCTCCAAAGAGAAGTGTCGAGACAAAGAAAAAAAAGAAAAAGAAAAAGTTTTTTTGCATCTACTTACTTTTTATCTTTTGCAATAGCGTCTAAAACACCATTAATAAATTTTGGAGACTGTTCTGTTCCAAAAGCTTTTGTAATCTCCACTGCTTCATTAATAACAACAGCCGAATCAAGTTCACCAAAGAGAATCTCATAAGCAGCAAGACGAAGCGTTGCCCGCTCAATAGCACCCAAACGCTCAAAATCCCAATCTTTAAGATGTTCGACAATTGCCTTATCAACCTCTTCTAAATGTGCCATAACACCTTCATAGAGATCAAGTGCAAAATCACGCTGTTTATTACGGATCTTTTTCTCTTCAAGTATTTCTGTTGTATGTTCAGAAGTGTTTCCATTTCCCAAATCAAAAGCGTATAAGAGACTTACTACTGCCATTCTTGCGTGATGTCTTGTTGCCATAATTACAGCTCCTCGTAAAGATCTAACATCTCAATAACCACCGTCATTGCTTCAAAGCCTTTATTTCCGGCTTTTGTTCCTGCACGCTCTATTGCCTGCTCAATTGTATCTGTCGTTAAAAGTCCAAAACTCACTGGTTTTTGGTGTTTTAAACTCATCGATGCGATCCCTTTTGTAGCTTCTGCACTGACATAATCAAAGTGTGGTGTAGAACCACG
>JAMOSE010000187.1 GCA_027063215.1 Sulfurimonas sp.
GGTGTTGATTCCCAAATTCCGTGTTTAGTACAGTAACCATGCGCTACAAGGTTAAGTTTGCTTTTCATTGGTCTGATGTTAAATGTTACTTCTGCATGAGACTTTTCATTTCCAAGAGTTCCCGGTACGAAAGTAGCCATTGCAAGTTTAGTGTCACCGTCAAAAAGAGTGATTGATTCGATGTAGTGATCGAAATCATCCGGATGTGTATATTCATTACCCATTTTTACATTTACTGCAAGCATTTCACCTTTTTTAGCAACACCTGCTACTGTAATAAATGGTGAGTGACGATCGATTAAATCTTTTTTAGCTTCTCTTTCTACTGTGTCAATATCAACATATTTGTTAATCTTTGGCATATTAAATCCTTTTGTTTGTTTTTTAATGCTGTTATTGTACCTGCAAAATCTTTTATGCGAGCATAAAAGAGATAATATTTATCCTGTTTAAGGCTCGTTTAATTTTATAAGAGTTTAACCAATAAACGGGTACAATCGCGACAATTTATAAACAAAAGAGTATAGCAATGTTAAAACCATTATTGATTGAGATAGGTGTTGAAGAGCTTCCGGCTGTTCCACTGTTAAAAGAGTTGAAAAATATTGAAACAAAGTATGCAAAAGTTTTAGAAGAGTATGCACTTTTAGGTGAATTTGAATTTTACTATACACCTCGCCGTCTGGTAATGTGGCACAGAAACTTTAAAACTGCACAGGAAGATTCGGTAGAAGAGTTTTTTGGAGCACCTTTAGCTGTTGCATATAAAGATGGTAAGCCGACAAAAGCAGCAGAAGGTTTTGCAAGAAAATGTGGTGTGCGTCTTGAAGAGCTTTCAACAGCAGAGAAGGGCGGTAAAGAGGTTCTTTATTATAAAAAAGATATACAGGGACGTCCTTCTACTGAACTGCTTCCTGCGATCATAGAAAAATGGTTAAAATCACTTGATTTTGGAAAATCTATGCGTTGGGGAAGCTTGCGTGAGAGTTTTATTCGTCCTATTCGTTGGATAAATGTTCTTTTAGATGATACTGTTGTTCCTATGAAGCTTTATGAAGTTGCAAGTGCTAAAACAACAAAGCTTCACCGAATTGCCAGTTTTGATCCTGTCGCGATTGAGGGTGCAAAAGATTATTTTGTCAAGCTTAAAAATGGTGGAGTGACACTCTATCAGGATGAGAGACGTCAAAAGATTTTTGATGATTTTAAAGCTATTGAAACTACAAACGGTGTACAAATTGAGATCGATGATGATCTGATGGATGAAGTTGTTGCTATTACAGAAAATCCGACAGCACTGCTTGGATCATTTGATGAAGAGTTTTTAGAACTGCCTCCTGAAGTTATCATTACATCTATGAAAGAGCATCAGCGATACTTCCCTGTTTTTAAAGATGCAAAGTTAATGAATAAATTTGTAGTAGTCTCTAATGCACTAACGGATGATTTTTCAGAAGTTATTGCTGGAAATGAGAGAGTACTGCGTCCTCGTCTTGCAGATGGACTCTTTTTCTGGGAAAATGATCTTAAAAATGGACTCTCTACAGAGGGACTTGAAAAAGTTGCTTTCTTTAAAGGACTTGGATCTGTTGCTGATAAGATTGTTCGTGAAACAAAGATCGCTGAAGTTCTTTTTGATAAGTATGGTATTGATGCACAAAAAGAAGATCTACTTCGTGCTATGAGTCTTGCAAAAGCCGATCTTATGAGTGAGATGGTTTATGAGTTTACTGAACTGCAGGGAATTATGGGTTACTACTATGCACTTAAAGCCGGTGAGAGTGAAGCAGTTGCACTTGCCATCAAAGAGCAGTACCTTCCAGAAGGTGAAGAGAGTGAGCTCCCTTCAACGCCACTGAGTGCTATTGTTGCTATGAGTATGAAACTCGATACATTGCTTGCACTCTTTAGTATTGATCAGATTCCGACAGGTTCTCGTGATCCGTTTGCACTGCGTCGGGCAGTTAATGGGATTATCCGCATTGTTAATGAGTATGGTTTTACGTTTGATATTGTAAAAGATATAAAAGAGCTTGCAAAAAATTATGAGGGTGAGATTGATCTAGAAAAGTTAGAAAATTTTATTTTAGAGCGTGTAAAACGTTTTTATAAAGTAAATCCGTCTATAATTGAGGCAGTTTTGGCATCTGGAGAGCGTGAACTGCTTGCAATGGGGAAAAAGATCGAAGCGCTTAATGCACTTGTGAACTCTGAAGGCTTTGATGAGGTAAGTTCTACATTTAAACGTGTGGCAAACATTACAAAAGATATAGATTTGAGTCAAAACCTTACAGTAGATGAAGCACTGTTGCAAGATGATGCTGAAAAAGAACTCTATAGTGCCTACAAAGCAGTAAGTTCAAAAAGTTATAATTCGTATGAAGAGGAACTTGATGCGCTTCTTGGACTAAAACCACAGTTGGATACTTTCTTTGACTCTGTTATGGTAAATGTTGAAGATGAAGCACTGAAAAACAATAGAAAAGCACTTGTGGCTTCTATCTATAAAAGTATTTTAAATATTGCAGATATTAAAGAGGTAAGTATTTAAATTTACTTTTATTACTTTAAAATGGTATAAAAATGTATGATATTGCCATAATTGGTGCCGGTATAAATGGATGCAGTACTGCCTATGAGTTCTTGAAAGAGAACAAAAGTGTCCTGATCTTTGACAAGTCTGGAGTTGCAAGCGGTGGAAGCGGTGCAGCAGGTGCCTTTATCTCTCCAAAGTTTTCAAAAGCAGGTGATCTCAAAGAGATCATCAATGATGCTTTTGTTTACTCTATGAACTATTATGAACAGAATTTTTCTCAAGCGTTTACAAAAGCACAACTGCTTCATATTGCAAAAGATGAAAAAGAGGATGCAATCCTTCGGGTATTTAAAGAAAATACACAACTTTCTTTACAAAAACCAAAGCATGAGGTTTTTGAAAAATTAACCAAAGAAGCAAAAGCAAGAGAGAGTATCTCACTAGAAGCGGGACTTGTTGATGCACAAAAGATGTGCCAGTTGATGATAGAGGGTGCAAAGTTTATGCACCAAGAGGTAGAGAGTATTGTTTGGGAAGATGACTATTGGCTTATTAATGATAGCTATGGGGCAAAAGAGCTGGTATTGGCAACGGGAGCATATAAAAAACTGCTTCAAGAACCCTATATTGAACTTCGTGGTGTTTGGGGACACCGTATAGATATTAAAACCGATCTGCAAAATCCAAACTCCATTCATCAGTTTGTCTCTATCTCTCCAACACTGAATGGCAAAGTAGCTATTGGCGCAACACATAATGTACACTATCATCCTCAGATCAATAAAGAGGCATATGATATAAAAGCTGGTCGTAGAGAGCTTTTAGAAAAGGCTTCTCGTACACTTGCCATTGATGATGTAGAAATAGTGAAAGATTATACAGGCTTGCGATCGGGTTCGTTTGATTATATGCCGCTTGTAGGTCCATTGGTACTCTCAAAAGAGACTCTGCAGTGTTGTGAAAAAAAGATTCGTGTTAAAAAACCGGATTACGATTCATTTCTTTATTATCCTCACTTAAGTATGATAAATGGGAGTGGAGGATACGGTTTTGTTTTAGCACCCTATCTGGCGCGTATCTTAAAAGAACATATTACAGGAGCAAGGAAAATTCCTCTTACAATTACTCCTGCACGTTTTTTTGCTCGCTGGGCTAAGAAGTTATCTTAACGATCTGCGGTGGCATGGTTTTGAAGATCTCTTTTAAGCCATTTGCACGTTTTTCACGCATCTTACCTGTTGCAAATGGAGAAAGATAGTAGGCTAACTCTTTACACTCATCTGCATCATAGTTATTGTCATGCATAAATACAACTTCTTTATCGAGTTTGTTAACATGTTCTGAGAGTGCTCGTGCATAGGTGATGATGTTTTTATGGTGTCTGTCATACTTATGACCCATACCAAAAAAGACAAATTTTCCAGTAAGACGAATGTTTGGAATATCTATGTAGTTGAGTTTTTTATCATAGCGTGTCAATTGCATGGAGTTGATCTTGTCAAGATCTGCATCAAACTCTTCTAAAATAGGTGTCGGTTCTATATTTGCTCTGTTGTAGTTAAAAAGATATCGTATCTCTATGAGTTTTCCTCTATAGTGCTCTTTAAAAGCAGCATTAAGTACATACATTCGCGGTGTCTCTTGAATTGTAACATATTCATCATACTGCTCAAAGCCCTCATCTTGTAAAAAACGACTGAGTTTGTAGCCCGTTGGTGCTTCTTCGGGATTATATAAAAATACAGTTCCCGCAACATGTTTACGCTTTTTTTTAAGCATATTTTCTAAATCTTGAACTGTGATCTTTTCATCTTCATTTTCATTGATATAGATATATTGCTCTACGAGATAGTCCATATCGAAATTTGTTGAGAATTTTCCAAATACTTGCATTCTAAATACCTTTTAATTTTGCGAATTATACTATAATTCTCTCTATGATATATATAGCTTTTATAATTTTTACTTTGGCAGTTGTGTTTTTTGTTTTTTACCAATGGCAATACTTTATGGTTTTCTCACCGCTTTACTATCGAGATGCTCCATTGTGCAGAGAGTGTGAACTTTTAAGTATAACTACCGATGATGGAGTGAAGCTTGAAGGGGCACTCTATGAGCCAAAAGAGATTTGTGCTACACTTCTTGTCTTTGTAGGACGGAGTCATGATGCAGTAGGACTGATTAATCGTTTTGCAAATCTCTATCCAGGGACGAGGATTATAACATTCAATTATCGTTCTTATGGGAAGAGTGAAGGTGTGGCGAATGAAAAAAATCTTCTTCTAGATGGTGTTAAAATTGCACAGTTGGTGCAAAAAAATTATGGAGATTTTTATCTTTTAGGTTTCTCTATCGGATCAAGTGTTGCTGCATATGTTGCCTCAAAAGTTCCACCAAAAGCACTGTTTCTTGTAGGTGCTTTTAGCTCTATTGCTTCACTTGCAAAAATAAAGTACAGGATTGCCTTTTCTTATCTGATTCGTTATAAATTTGATACAAAAGTATTTATGCAAAAAGTAGAAGTACCTACATATCTTTTTGTCAGTAAAGCTGATGAGATAGCCTATATTGAAAGTGCCAGAGAGTTGAAAAAAAACATTAGAAATCTTCAGTACTATAAAGAGTTTGAAAGTTTAACGCACAAAGAGTTACTTTGGGATACAAATGTGATT
>JAMOSE010000188.1 GCA_027063215.1 Sulfurimonas sp.
TACACAAAAGCAGCAGAGGCTAAACAGCCCTACGCACTTTTTAATCTTGCCATTCTTTATGAAAATGGTGTTGGCGGAGTTGAACATGATATGTTTAAAGCCCATGAACTTCACATGCAAGCAGCAGAGCGTGAAGTGCCACCCGCAATGTATGAAGTTGCACTGATGTTAGAGCGTGGTCTTGGCTGTATTCAAAACTACTCCGAAGCGGCATTTTGGTATGAAGAGGCTGCAAAACGTGGGCATGCGGCAGCTTTTAACAATCTTGGGGTACTCTACAAAGATGGGCTGGGTGTCCTAAAAGATGAAAAAAAATGCTTTATCTGTTTTTCCCGTGCGGCAGATGCAGGATTGGCAGAAGGACTTTTTAATCTCGGTCTTTTATATGATCAGGGTGTCGGATGCCAAGAGGATCACGACAAAGCCCTTGATTATTGTCGTAAGGCAGCCTATAAAGGGCATGAAAAAGCTAAAAAAATCATTCGTGATCTTCAAGAAGATGGAAAAATTGTATTTTAAAGGAAACGTGTGTTTACAGGATTAATACGTGAAGTTGCAACAGTCAAAAGTTTTGTTGGCTCAAAACTAACTATCAAATCAAAACACAAAGCCAAACTCGGTGACTCTATTGCCATCAATGGTGCATGTCTTACTGTTATTGACGTAACACATGATGGCTTTAGTGTTGAGTTGAGTCCCGAGAGTCAAAAACTCTTGGCTATTGAAAACTATAAAAATGAAGTACACATTGAGCCTGCAATGATGATGGGCGATCGTTTTGAGGGGCATATTGTTCAAGGGCATATCGATACTATCGGTGAAATTGAAGCCATCAAAAACAATGGCAATTCTTATGATGTTTTTATTAAAGTAGATAAAAAGTTTATTCCCTACATTGTGCCAAAGGGATCTATTACCATTGATGGGGTGAGTCTTACGGTCAATGATGTAGCAAGCGAGAGTTTTCGTCTGACAATCATCCCCCATACCATGAAAGAAACACTTTTTAAAAACTATAAAAAAGGCTCCCGTGTCAATGTAGAGACCGATATGTTTGCACGCTATATTGCCCATATTTTACAACACCAACAGGCATCAAAAAACTCTCTTACATGGGATCAAGTCGATGCTATACAGAGTAGTTTTTAGAAATTTATGACAAATTGTCATATTTTTAGATATCTACCCTAAAAAGTTGTAGCATTTAAGTGTGTACAACTGATGTATTCTCTTTCGGTGACGGGTGTAATAAAGGGAGTGGAGTTTAGTAGGGTACCTCCAAAAAGGAGGGTACACCAGTGAGATTTCTCATTGTAGTAATGGTTTTAGCCGTTTTCGCCGAACGTCTATACTAAAAATGTAAGGGAGCAATCCCTTGCAACCATTACTGCAATTGTACCACAAGAGGATAAAAAATCAAAAATCAAATACTCAAAGACAGCTTTGGTCATAACAGTTTTAGAGAACTGCAAGAAGAGGGAGTGGATGCTATTTTAGAGGGCAGAGATCTACTGATGATACTACCGACAGGTGGGGGAAAATCACTGGTCTTTCAACTTCCTACTATGATGAAAAATGGCATCACTATTGTTATCTCACCACTAATTGCTCTAATGCAGGATCAAGTCAGTGCCCTAAAAGCACAGCATATTCCCGCAGAAATGCTCAGCTCTGCACAAACCATGCAAGAGTGCAATGAAATTATGGATATGTGTTATGCGGGTATGGTGAAGTTTTTATACCTCTCACCAGAACGTCTCAGCTCCCCTGCAACACTGAGCTTTTTACACTCCTTAAAAATAAACTTTTTTGTCATAGATGAAGCGCACTGTATCAGTCAATGGGGACATGAATTTCGTGATGACTATCGCCTCCTTGGCAATCTCAAAGCCAACTTTCCAAACATCTCCATAGCCGCTTTTACAGCAACAGCCACACAGAGTGTTATTGAAGATATTTTACGAGAATTACGATTAGAAAATCCTCTCCTTCTCAAAGGGAGTGTTTTTCGTAAAAATATCTTTATCTCAGCCGAGAGACGTATAGGAAACGGTCAGGCACAACTAAAAAACTTTCTCTTGCGCCATAAAGATGAGAGTGGCATTATCTATGTCTCCTCACGCAAAAAAGCAGAAGAACTCAGCATTTTTTTAAATCATGCCGGCTACAGATCCCTTGCCTATCATGCAGGATTACCGCAACATATACGAGAACAAAACTTTAAGATCTTTGTCAATGATAAAGTAGATATTATGGTTGCAACAATTGCCTTTGGAATGGGGATCGATAAGAGTGATATCCGTTTTGTCGTGCATATGAGCCTACCAAAATCTTTGGAGAACTACTATCAGGAGATCGGACGAGCCGGACGAGACAGCGAGGACTCTGAGACACTGCTTCTTTTTAATGCAGCCGATATGATGCAACACAAACGTTTTTTAAATGATATACAAGACAAGAGCTATAAAGATCATCTTGAAGTGAAAATAGATACTATCTACAAGTATGCGACAAGTGAGATCTGCTATCACAAACAACTTGCAAACTATTTTCATGAAGAACAAAAATCCTGTGAAAATCGTTGTGACAATTGTCTAGAATCAGATGCCCTGCGTCAAGATATAACCAAAGAGGCACAGATGCTTCTCTCAGCCATCTATAAAACAGATCAAAACTTTGGGAAAAACTATATCATTGATATTTTACGAGGATCCAGTGAACAAAAGATTCTCTCAAATAAAGCAGACAAGCTCTCCGTCTACAATATAGGAACCCACCTCAGTAAAAAAGAGTGGTTTGTCATTGTTGAACGTCTTTTGGAACTACAAATCATCACCCTTGGAGATTTTCAGACACTTAAACTGACACAAGATGCCATTGCAATACTCAAATCACAAAAACTTGTCGATATCAAATCCTCCCGCCTACAGGTTGATAAAAAAGCAAAAGCTGTACGACAGGTTGAAGAGTTTGATTTTGACAAAGAACTTTTTGAAAAACTGCGTGAAAAACGAACAGAGCTTGCAAGTGAAATGGGTGTACCGGCATATATCATTTTTAGTGATAAAACACTCAAACATCTTGCTAACGATATGCCGACAAACAAAGAGGAGATGCTTGAGGTTAATGGTGTCGGGCTGAAAAAGTATGAACAGTTTGGTGAGGAATTCTTAGCGGTAATCAACTCCTAATTCTGCATCACTCAGTGCTTTTACATTAGGATTGCAACTGATTTTATGTGCCATATCTACTACTTTATATCCCTGAATCTTTTGGCATGAGGCAAGTGTCGCATTTCTGAAATGTTCACCCTCATTTAAGTAGATAAAAAAGTTATTTTCATGTAGTGCCAAACGCGTCTTAAGTGCTGTGGAATACGTTGTCAGCACAGCATCTTTTCGCATCGCTTTTTTTATCGCATAAAAGTATTCTTTTGTCCATAGAACAGGATTTACACTTGGAGAAAAAGCATCTTGATAAACTATGTCAAAGTGATTTTCAAACTTCTTGACATACTCCCTTGCATCGCCTAAAAAGAGTTCAATTTTCAAGCCTTCATCTTCATATATTTGTCTCTCTGAAAGTGCCTTTATAATCTCACAGAGCCCTTCAAACTCTTTAGGATAAATAAAATCTTTTAAGGAGTAAATGAGATCTGCGTCAAGTTCTGGAGAGCTGATTGTGAGCTTTTTATCTGCTGCATGCTTTTTATAATAAAGAATAGTTGCCAGAGTATTAAACCCCAGCCCATAACAAATATCTAAAATTGCAAGGCTCTTTTTATGTTGTGTGAGCTTAAATGCCGGAATAACATGCTTATAGAGTGACTCATTGAGTGCTCCATCTTTCGTTGAATGGTAATGCTCATCATACTCTTTGGAATAGGCTGTATAAGAACCGTCTTCACTCTCTACTGCTCTATGCTTTGTAGTGTTAAATGGAATCATTTGTTATCTCCTTATCATTGATGAATTTTATCATAAATAAAAAATAAAAACTATTTCTGCAAATGGCTACACATAATGCAATTATAAAGCGAATACAGACTATAATGTTCCTATAAATAAGTGCCTAATTACCACAAAAGGAAGCAATATGAAGCAAAACAATGAATTTCCAACATTCCCAGCAGGATGCAAGTCACTACTTTGTAAATACTTAACGAAAGAAATTTTCGAAGAACTCAAAGATAAAAAAACAAAAAATGGTTTTACTTTAGCAGATGCTATCCATTCAGGTGTAGTTAATCCAGATAGTGGCATAGGTGTTTATGCCGGTGATTTGGAATCTTATACTCTTTTTGCAAAACTTTTTGATCCAATCATTCAAGAGTATCATGGTTTTTCCTCTGAAGATAAACACAAGAGTAATCTCAACCCTGATGACTTAGATGCTCCAAATTTAGACCCTGATGGAGAGTATATTGTTTCGACACGTATTAGAGTTGGACGAAATGTTGCAGATTTTCCTTTAGGACCTGCAATAACAAGAGAGCAGAGAAATGAGATAGAAAAAAATGTTTCTCAGTCGCTTCAAGCTATGTCAGGAGATCTTGCAGGACAGTATTACCCGCTAAAAGGGATGAGTGATGATGTAAAAACAGCACTTATTGCAGATCATTTTTTATTTAAAGCAGGAGATAGATTTCTTGAAGCAGCTGGATTAAATCGTGATTGGCCAGAGGGAAGAGGTATATATCATAACGATGAAAAAACATTTTTAGTCTGGATTAATGAAGAGGATCAACTTCGTATAATCTCTATGCAAATGGGAGGCAATATTTTAGAAGTATTTACACGACTCTCGTCTGCCATTAAAGAGATAGAAAAGAAAGTTGCTTTTTCTTATAGTGAACACTTAGGGTACATCACAAGTTGTCCAACAAATCTTGGTACGGCTATGCGTGCAAGTGTGCATATTAAACTACCAAAACTTGCACAAGATATGTCCGCTTTTAAAGCTATTACAGATAAACATTTTCTGCAAATTCGTGGAATTCACGGAGAACACTCAGAGAGTGAAGGCGGTATTTACGATATAAGCAACAAAAGAAGATTAGGCGTTACAGAAGTTGAGTGTGTACAAGATATGATAAATGGAGTAAAAGAGCTTATAGCTAAAGAAAAATCTTTATAGAAAGATAGTATAGAAATGAGGATTTAATTAATGGCTTTTAGCCATTAATTACAA
>JAMOSE010000189.1 GCA_027063215.1 Sulfurimonas sp.
TTAAAGCTTTTAAAGCCTTTTTGTTTTAGCACTTTGCCTTGAGTTAAAATCTGCTCACGCAGCTTCTCATCTTTAATAAGTTCAAGATTATACACTGCAAGATTTGCCTCAAGCATAATCTCAGAGCTTTGACGCTGCTGATGTTCACGATAGATTTGGGTAATAACGGTGTATTTTGTAAAGATATGATTAATATATTGTTCTTTATTGAGCTTGTAAAACTCCCAAAAAACAGCACTCACACTAACAAGAGAGACTGTTAGTGCAAAGAGTACTGTTATTAAAACGGCATGACGTTTCATAGAAGCTTATTTGAGAAGTTTATAGCCAACACCGCGTACTGACTCAATAAGTGACTTGTCTCCAAGTTTGTTTCTGATTCTTCCAACCATAACATCGATGCTCTTGTTTGAAGAGTCTTCATTGATGGCATTTACATTATGGATAAGATCTTCACGTGAGACAACAAGCCCCTGTTTACTTATCATGTATGAAAGAATCCCAAACTCTGCATTTGTCAGGTCGATATTGCGCCCTTTATATGTGATGGTCATTGTTGACTTGTCACATTTGAAGTCACTTTTATTCTCCTCTTTTGCAGAGGTTTTTGCCTCATAACGGCGAAGTACTGAGTGTATGCGAGCTTCAAGCTCACGCGGATCATATGGTTTAGGAAGGTAGTCATCTGCTCCGAGCTCAAGTGCTTTTATCTTGTCTGTGACATCTGAGCGCGCACTTGAGATGATGATGGGAATATCTTGACGCTCACGTATCGCTTCACAAACTTCTAGTCCATCCATTCCCGGAAGAGTAAGATCTAAAATGACCAGATCAAAAGGTTCAAGCTTTAAGATACTTACTGCCTTAAAAGGGTCATCTTCGGTAATCACTTTAAAATCAAACTGTTCTAAATACTCTGTTAAAATCTCAGCAAGTTCTAAATCATCTTCAATCATTAATATTTTTTTCATTTTCATCCCTTCATGCTCAATTTTAACAAATATGCACTAATAAAGAGTTAACCTCCAACAAGAACACGTGTCACATTGTAGGCAATAAATGCTAACACATATGCAACTACAGAAGTAAAGATGAAAAGATAAAATGCATACTTCCAACTACCGGCCTCTTTTGCAAATACCGTTGTCGCCGCAAGACATGGCAGATAAACCATCACAACAACAATAAATGATACTGCTGATGCAAAAGGAATATGCTTGCGGATATTTTCTGCTAAAGAGTGTGATGTCTCATCAACATCCCCACCCATTGAGTAGAGTACTCCGAGTGTTGAGACAACAACCTCTTTTGCTGCCAGACCTGCCTGTAGGGCAACATTCATCTTCCAGTCAAATCCAAGCGGCTCAAAAAGCGGCTCTGTGAGTTTTCCGATACGTCCAAGATAACTCTGCTCTAACTGCATTTCAGCCAATTTATTCTCATACTCTCTCTTTTGCTCAGATGTAGCTGCCTGTTCAATTTTTACACTGTACTCCTGATCTAAAAGTTCATTATGAGGATAATTACTTAAAAACCATATCAGCATTGCTGCACCGGCGATAAAAGTACCCGCTTTTTTAAGATACATAATAGTCTGCGTGAGCACTGTATGCCAAATAAGTTTAAATGACGGCAGTCTATACTTTGGCATCTCCATAACAAAAGGCTCATCTACTCCCTTAAAGGCAGTCATTTTTAAAACTTTTGCAGCGATAAGCCCTAAAATAGCTCCACTTACATAGATGATAAAGAGAACTGTTCCTGCCATATCTTGCCCAAAAAAGGCACCGGCAAAAAGAACATATACAGGAAGACGTGCACCACAGGACATAAAACCAATAATAAAAAGTGTCAAAAGTCTGTCTCTGTCATTTTTGAGTATTCTTGCACTCATATAAGCAGGTATAGAACAACCAAAACCGGTGACCAAAGGAATAAAGCTCTGCCCGTGCAGACCGAACTTATGGAAAAATCCATCAAGTAAAAAAGCAACACGGCTCATATACCCCGTTGTTTCCAACAGGGCAATACCGATAAATAAAATAATAATATTTGGAGTAAAAAGCACAACTGCGCCAACCCCGCCAATAATACCGTCAACTACCAAAGAGCGTATATCATCATTGGAAATTGTAGGGGCAATAGTCTCACCCAACCAGCCAAAAAAGCCATCGATCCACTCCATTGGAATATTACCAAGGGTAAATGTCAGCTGAAAAAGTCCCCACATAAAGAACAAAAAGATAGGTATTCCAAAAAGAGGATGGATTAAGATAGCATCTATCTTCTCTGTCAAAGATTTTTTCTCTCGTCTCTCATCAGCTGTATATTTCACAACTTCTGCAACAATCCCTCTGTTAAAAGAGGCATACTCTTCAGCAAAAGCCTCTTTTATGTCGTCTGTATCATGATGCAATTCTATATGACGGGAAGCTTCTATCAAAATCGGCTGCAACTCTGTCCAGATTGGATCATCATGGAGTTTTTCATAAGTTTTTTTATTGTTTTTGAGTAAATTAATAGCTACGTTTCTATAAGAATTAACTGCCTTATATTTATGTTTTTTCAAATAAGAGACGATTTTTTCTATCTCCTCTTCAACAGCCTCACTAAAGACGAGTTTTGGTTCTTGCTTTGGTTTTTCATAAACTTCTATAACAGTATCAATAAGCTCTTCTATTCCCATCTTTGTAGCAGCAGAGACTTTTACACAAGAAACACCTAAAAGCTCAGACATATACTTTTCATCTATTAATATGCCCTCTTTCTCGGCTTCATCACTCATGTTAAGAGCGATGACAATTTTTTTACTCATTGTAAGGAGCTCTGAAGTGAGTTGAAGATTTTTTTCTATGTTGGTAGAATCTACAACATTGATAATGATGTCATAATCTTCTGCACACAGATACTCATGTGTTACTCTCTCTTCTATCGTATAATCTGTAAAAGCGTATGTTCCGGGCAAGTCAACTACTGTAAAGTGGTAATCTTTATAATCAAACAGCACTTCTGTCTTGTCAACTGTCACACCGGAAAAGTTACCGACATGCAAGTGAGCATTACTTATAGAGTTTATAAGCATACTCTTACCGACATTTGGCTGCCCAACCAACGCCACTTTTATATGTTTAGCCGTTACAGGACAAGCTTCAGGGTTAATGTTTTGCTGTTTCATATCTCTTCTACCTCTATCTGTTGTGCTTCTTCTGCTCTTAGTGCCAAGCGCATTTTACCTACTCTTACCTCTATGGTTTTTTTACGAGGTGCATGTTCTAGTACCTCTATAACCGCATCTTTCATAATGCCAAAAGAGATAAGCCGTTGCTTTAGTTCATAAGAAGCATTCAGTTTGATAACTTTTACCTTTTTGGATTTTTCTACTTCATATAGGGTCATAAATTTTCTCTCTTTTTATAAAATTTAATATATTTTAAGAAATGATAATCTATATCAACTTACAAAGGACTTAATAATTATGATAATGTATATCGTTTTCAGTTTATCTATAAATTCTCTCTTACTATCTATCTGCTATAATAACGAAAAATTAGCCAAAGGGTCTTTTTTATGAAGTTTTTATGGACACCGTCTTCACACTTTAACTTAGCAAATCTCTTTACATTTGTAAATATCACAGCAGGTCTTCTTGCTACATACTTTATAACACAAAATAACTTTACATTAGCAATTGTTTTAGCATGGATTGGAGGAGCAGCAGATATATTTGACGGTAAGATTGCCCGAAAATACAATCTTTCAAACGAATTTGGTGTACAGCTTGACAGTTTTGCAGATTTTTTGAGTTTTGTGCTTGTGCCGGTCTTTTTAATTTTTCAGGCATCCTATGCACCGGCACTTCATGGCTTTGAGCTTGTTATGGCAGCCATTGTAAGTATTTACTATGTTATATCCGGACTGCGAAGACTTATACAGTTTAACATCAATGCAGATGCAGGTGAAGTGGAGAACTACTTTACAGGTGTTCCAACACCTCTTGGAGCAATCCTTTTATGGCTTGTCTATCTCTTAAATGCCTATGATATTTTGCCGGCATATGGTGTTATGTTTGCAATGCTTCTTATCGGATGGAGTCTAAACTCCACCATAAAAGTAAAACACCCCTAAACTACTTCGAATTAACTGCGTACTTGCCACTTCCTAAAAAGATGATAGAGAGAGCCAACACAAGATAAAGGAGTGGTGTCTCCCACACAAGACCACCATGCCCTCCCAGGGTCCATGCAAATCCATATGCCAGATAGATGGCCATAAGCATATTTATAACAACAACTCCGGATGCAAAACGCCCATAGAGACCAAGCAGTATAAATATTGGTGCAATAAGTTCACCAAGATAGACCCCATATGCCAAAAACTCAGGCAAACCATGCGAGAGTACAAGAGATTTCACGCCTCCTATGCCATGAATAAGCTTATGCACTCCGTGAAAGAGTAAAAGTACTGCAAGTGTGACACGCAAAAGCAGTTTTGCCAGATCTGTCTGTATCAACATCTACTTATCCTTTTTCTTACGAAATTTACATGAGCCTACGCTTATCTCTTTACCATTTTCAATGCTCTCTTTTACATAAGAGAGTGTACCCTGCGGGTCAATATCACCAACTTCTTCAGAGATAATCTTTAGTAAATCTTTTTCACCTGTTAACTGCCAGATTTTTTCATAATTATAGCGAGTCTCTATTTTCATATTATCACTCCTCTTCACTGCTCTTTAAAGGCAGCTCTTTTTTTGTTTTGATACCTAGCTCCATAATATTTTTTGCCCGTTTGATAACATTGCCTCGACCACTTGAGAGTCTGTTCATCGCTTTATCATACGACTCTTGCGTTTTTTGCAGTTGATTTCCTACATTTTTCATCTCATCGACAAAGAGTATCAGCTTGTCAAGCATTGCCTCAGCCTCTTTGGCTATCTTTTTGGCATGTTCTTCTTGATGTTTTGTTCGCCATATATGCTCTATTGTTCTGAGAGTCACCAAGAGTGTTGAAGGAGAAACAACTAAAATATTGTTCTCAAACGCATGTTTGAAGAACTCGCCGTCTTTTTCTAAAGCAAGTAAAAATGCCCCCTCAATAGGTAAAAACATCAAAACAAAATCCAGACTGTTTACACCCTCTAAATCTTCATATTTTTTAGCCTTGAGCTCTTTGAT
>JAMOSE010000190.1 GCA_027063215.1 Sulfurimonas sp.
CTAATGAAAAGCATAGTCACTTTTTGTACGAATATTTTTCTTTAAAGCGTAGATATTTTTATACATAATGTTCTCTATCTCATACTCTTTTATGCCATTTGGTAACTTAATTTTAAAATCATCACCAACTTCTTTTTTAAGCATAGCACGAGCAAGCGGAGAGTGTACTGAGATAAGTCCGTGCTCTGGTTCACTTTCCAAAACACCACAGATTGTAAAAACTTTTTCTTCATCTGTATCAAGATCTACAAGAGTAACACTACTTCCAAAAGAGACACGTTTATGATCATGCAAAGAGGGATCAATAACCTGTGCATTTTGGATCATCTTGTTCAGATAAAAAAGTCGTTTATCTATAAAACGCAGCTTCTCTTTGGCAGCCTGATAGTCAGCATTTTCACTGCGATCACCCAAAGCAGCAGCAACAAGTTTTTCCTGTGCAGTTTTTGGCTTTTCAACTTCAAGAAGGTATTTAAACTCTTCAACAAGAGCATCATACCCTTCTATACTCATAGGCTCTTTCAAAGAGTAGCTCTAATGATGAAAACCTAAAATATAATAGGTCTCTTTATTTGGTAATTTTTCAATATCTACTTTATATTTTTCTTTAAAATGCGCTATCTTTTCATGAGCTTCTTCAGCCAGTTCTGCAGTTGGAGAATCTACTTTGATTTTCAAGTGATTTGTTGTATTTGAGAGAGCCACATAGGCATTATTAACTTTTAAGTGTTCATTTAAGTCTAAGATATGTTTCTCTATTTTATCATATCCTGGAGTACTCTCTTGAATCTCTTTGAGTTGCTTTTTGAGTGCATCATTTGGCACATATCCTAACTGTGTTAATATCGCTTCTGCATCCATTTATATTTTCCTTTTTTTATGATGTGAAAAATAATATCAGTTTTTTGTAAATATTCAGTGTTGATTTATCTATTGATACTATAATTATGAATATAAAGATGTTTATACACATCTCCATTTTATAAAATTCAAAAAGAGCATAAATATGACAGAAGAAATACTTAAAAAAATCAAACAACTTCCACCGCTTCCGGAGTCTGCAATGCAGATTGAAGCAGTTTACCAAAATCCTGATTCTACTTTTAACGATATGGTTAAAATTCTAGAAAAAGATCCACTGCTTACTGCAGACATTTTAAAAGCTGCAAATTCACCGCTTTACGGTTTTTCTCGTGAGATCAATGCCATTTCTCAAGCAGTAGGTCTCTTTGGAATGGGAACAGTTCGTGGATTTGCACTTGCTTCTATTGTTAAAAAGAGTTTTACACTTGATCTCTCTCCCTATGGCATCAGTAATGAGATGTTTTCTCAACTCTCTAAAAAACAACATGCGCTTATGACAGCATGGTGTATTAGAAAAGAGAACAGACTTTTAGGTGTTTTATCACCGGCTGCATTTTTAGTTGAAATTGGAAAAGTTCTTATTGCACAACAAATTATTGCGGATGAAAGAGTAGAAGAGTTTAAAGATGCACTCGCTGAGCTTGACGATGTTGAAGCAGCAGAACGGGAGATCGTTGGTGTCGATACACCGGAAGTCAGTGCTACTATCTTTGCACAGTGGAAATTTGAAGAGGGTCTTGTCGATGTTATCAGAAACTGTCAAAACCCAGATCAAGCAGAAGATGAAGATAAACGTGCTGCACAGATCTTAAATGTTGTTCGTGTTACTGTTCCTATAAATGGCAAGGTAACACCTGAGAGTATCCAAAAAGCAAAAGAACTTATAGAAGCGTATGGTCTTGATATGCCAAGCTTTGAAAAAGCAATAGAGGCTTTTGAATAAATTGCACGAACTAAAGACACTTCTTATAAAACTCACGCATGGCGTGAGTGAACAAGACATTTCACAAGAGGAACTCCTTCTTATAAAAGAGTGGCTTGCAAAAAAATACCTTACATTTAAAAACAACAGTTACAAATTCAACTCAAAATATCGTGCCGGAGTCTTGGGACTTGTTCAAAAAGGAACAGCTTATCTGCATGTAATTGGAGAAAATGTCAAAGATCTCTATATTGAAGAGATCGGCAGTGCTACAGAAGGCGATTTAATCATTGCCAAAAGGCTTATTGGAAAACGGGGTGGAGCCAGTGCAACAATTGCAGAAGTTGTCGGAAGAGAAGAGAGTTATGGGGTTGGCTATATTATAAAAAAATATGGACACAAATCTCTCGTCGATATAAAAACCGACCATCCTGTTGGTGTTGAACTCAGCCAAGAAGCACTACAGAATTATGCCCTCGGAGATGTTTTTAAGATAGATCACCAAGAACATAAAATTGTTGAGAGACTTGGCTCTATAGATGATCCAAAAGTTGATGAGAAAATTGTTTTAGCACAGTATAACAAACATGATGCGTTTGATGAAGAGGTGTTAAAAATAGCGCGCTCATTTACTCCGGTAGATGCAAAAAAATATCCAAATAGAAAGGATCTCAGAGAGTTGCCTTTTTGTACCATCGATCCTGTTACTGCAAAAGATTTTGATGATGCTATTTATTGGGATGATACAAACAGTACCTTGTATGTTGCTATTGCAGATGTAAGTGAATATGTAAAACCTTTTGGAGCACTTGATAATGAAGCAATCTACAGAGGCTTTTCTATCTATCTGCCTCACAGATCGATTCCGATGCTCCCACGAGAACTCAGTGAGACACTCTGTTCCCTGCAGCCTCACATAGACAGACTTGCCTATGTTTTTGAGATAAAATTAGACAAAGAGACTCTTGAAGTAACAGACTCTAAAGTATATGAAGCATTAATACATTCAGACAGAAGATTTAACTATGAAGAGATCGATGCTTTTTTTGAAGGCAGACTGCGTGCAAAAAATCAAGAAGAAAAGATCATTTTTGACTCTTTAAGCAAACTCAGAGTCATTACTGACAGACTCAAAGCAAAACGTCTTGAGCACGGTTTTGATTTTCACTCCATTGAGATCTCTATGAAACTTGATGAAAATACAAATCTTATAGCAACCACAGAATCAAAAGAGACACCATCCCATGCCCTTATAGAAGATTGTATGCTTTTGGCAAACAAAGAGGCTGCCAAACGATATGATCGCGGTATATTTAGAATTCATGAACCACCAAGTCAAAGCAAACTACAGGCACTCTACCAAGAACTCTCAGCTATAGGTATGCAAATAGAGATAAAAAATACAATCAAAGAGACTATTGAAGCTATTCAGCAACAAGCTCGGGAGATGGGTATAGAGAGTGAAGTCGATACACTGATCATTCGAGCACAGATGCAGGCACGCTATGCGCCATTTAATTCTGGTCACTTTGGACTTGGATTTGAGGAGTATACACACTTTACTTCTCCAATTCGTCGCTACTCTGACTTGATTGTTCACAGACTTCTTAAAGCCATTGCAAAAGGTGATAAAAAAGAGGGATCTTATGTTTTACGAAATATTGAGACGCTTTCTATGATGATCAGTGAAAAAGAGCGCGAAGCCAGCACTATAGAATCTGACTACAAAGCACGTAAATATGCCCGTTGGGCAAAAGAGCATCTAGGAAAAGAGTTTAAAGCAAAAATTACAGCTACAGATCCTGAAATCAGAGCCGATCTGCATGATACTATTATGGGAGCACGTCTTCATATCACAACTGCACAAAATGTTGTTTTATTTGAAGATGTAACTGTTCGTATAGATAAAGTTGATATTCCAAGAGCACGTATCTATGCAGCTGTTGTAGGAAAAGCAGACGATGTATAAAAACGAATTTGACAATCATATTCGTAACAAAACAGTGTCAAACTCTTTTGTTTTCTTTGGTGAAAGTGCTTTTTTGATCGATATGTATACAAAAATGCTCAGTACTGTTGAAGATGCGAATATCCTCACTTTTTATCATGATGAATATGATTTCAACTCCGCAAAAGCACATCTCTCTCAAGGTTCACTCTTTGGAGACAGAAATATTCTTGTCATTAAAAGCCAAAAGAAAATTCCCAAAAAAGAGCTTGACATACTTTTGGCATTGGCACATAAAAATCCTGACAATCTTTTTATCTATGCCTATTATGGCAGTGATCACAAAAGCTATAACAATACAAAAAGCTTTAAAAAGACAGATACAATGAGTGTTCGTTTCTTTCATCCAAAAGAGTATGAAGCTCAAAATATTCTTCTACAGATCGCACAGGAAAAAAGTGTCAAGATTGATAAATACACACTCTCACATCTTTTGAAAATTCATAATGGCGATGTAGCACTTGCAGCCAATGAAATCGAAAAATTTCAAGTATTTGATCGTGAGATTACAACCAAAGATGTTGATGTCCTTGTTTATGGTCTAGGAGAAGTCAACCTTGATGATTTTATCAAAAAACTTTTAGAGAAAAAAGATTTTAAAGAAGATCTCAAAACGATTTTAGAACATGGAGAGGATGAGATTCGGATCCTTACAGCAATCACCTCCTATCTTACACAACTTTATATGTTTAATATCTATATTCGTGTCAACGGAGCACCCAATGCTTTGGAAATTTTAGGCTACCCTGCCCCAAAATTTGTTGTAGAACAAAAAGCCTCTTTGGCAATAAAAATAAAACCACAAACATATTACAGACTTCATGAACTGCTTTTAGAAAACGAGTTAAAAATGAAAAGCGCTCATATAGATAAAAATGCTATATTATTTTCAACATTAATCAAACTTCAAAAACTACTTTAAAGTTTCTTTTTGTATAATACACCCATGAATAATTTTACAGAAACTTTACGAGCACACCATTTAAAAGCCACCCCACAACGCTTAGAGATAGCAAATATACTCTATAAAAAAGGGCATGTCAGTATTGAAGATCTCTATGAAACTCTTCTAAAAAAATTCAACTCTATCTCTCTGGCTACAATTTATAAAAATGTCAATATTATGATAGAAAACGCTTTTATACAAGAGATTAAAATTCCAAATCAAAAATCTGTATATGAACTCTCAAAAGAGGCACATGCACATCTTGTATGCAACAACTGTGGTATGATTGAAGATATCACTCTTGATCTGA
>JAMOSE010000191.1 GCA_027063215.1 Sulfurimonas sp.
AGTGAAAGTATCTTATGCGATGTTGTTTTTTCCATTGTGTCTCCATAACAATCTATGCTGTTCTTCTTTATCTAAAACGTAATTTAATTCATAGATATTATTGATAATATATTCAAAATCTTCATACACTTCTTCATCAGCTACACTGAGTAGTTCATCACCAATTTGAAGATCCATTTGTGAATCAGGCATTAAAAAGATCTCATCTCCACGTTTTAACAATAAAAAGACAATTTGCAACATCTCTTCTTTATTGGCACGTGAACGTCTTAAATTTGCAAGGGTAACGCTCTCCCCTCTTTGTAATTCCGAACATAAAGCATATGCATTTTCCAGAGTAAATTCTGTCTCAAAATACTTTGGATTCATTCCTGTAATATTATTTAAAATATTTACAATAATCTCAGCCCATTCCTCTGTCTGCTTTCTCGCTTCTCGAATAAACAAATCTACCAGTGGTCTTGAGATAAAATTATAAGTCGCATCTGCCAAAATTTTCTCTACCACATAAATTTTATTAATTTTTGCTGCTTGAAATATATTGAGATCATCTAAAGAGTTTTCCCGTGCCATTGTAAAGATATCAGGATTTAACTGCTTGGCACTGTTTAAGATAGTAAGGTTCAAAATATCATTTTTTGTAGCAGCAATAATACAGGCACTCTCTTTCACACCTGCTTGTATCAATGTTTGCATATCCTCCTCATCTCCAAAGATTGCCGTATCTTTCTCTTTGATATATTTTTTAGAATCAAAGCTTTTTAAAAGATACACAACACCCGCTTTTTCCAAACCTTCTGCAATTGCTTTTCCCATACGACCGCTACCATAGATAATATAACGCCCTTTTGGAAATCTATCTCGATTTTTTAGTTTTAAGATATGCCCATACATCCACATTTCCAAAAGCCAGATATGTGGTGATGTTAAGCCAAAGTAGATACGTTTTGAGATCACTTCAAAAGGGTTTTGCACATGTTCAAGCCCCATACTTTTAAAATGGGCAACCTGTGCCGGTGATGTTGCTTTTATGATAATATCTATCTTTTTATTTAACAGCATACAGATCGTTGCAATATTTGCATTCACCATATCATTCTCAAACAAAGAGATAATCCCTTTACAATTTTTTTGATGAATACCTGCCATTTTAAGCACCTGCTGATTTGTAGCATCCCCTACAGAAGATGGAACATGAGGATGGAAATTTTCAAGAACTAACTCTTCTATCTTTTGGGGACTCTTATCAAGAACAACAACCCGATAATCAACACCATTGATTTTATTGATTATTGTTTTTGTGACAGCATTGTAACCAAGAATAATATAAAAAGGATCATGCAAATTATGAACCTGTTTTCGAAAAATATTTAGATTTAATGCCCGTCTCAGCCCTTCATCCTGAATAAGTGCAACAATAGCACCAATTCCATAAAACCATCCAATAACAGTAAAATAGATAATAAAACTTACCCACATTCGCTGTTCATATGTAAAAGTATAAGGTGCTTCGCCAAAACCGATGGTACTTGCCATATACGTTACAAAGTAAAAAGCATCAAAAAAAGTCATCTGATAGGGATGCCCCTGATCATCAACTCCAGGAATAAGTACAAGACCAAGAATAGAGATTGCAAAAGTAACAATTATTACAAAAAACGGTGTTCTTAGGCGTTTAAGAACAATCCAGACTATCTGCTCATTCATACTGTCTGTCTATCTTTTTGATTTAAGTGTATCACCGACAAATAAGATTACTGAAACAGCATTTGCAAGTAAAGCACCTCCTGAAAGTGAGACAATAGCTGTTGTAGCTTCCATCCCTATAGAAGAACCACCAATAACATACTCAGCAAAAGCCCACACAGTAGCTGAAGCTATCAGCTGAATATCAGCAACAATACTCGTTGCAAGCAGAACAGCACCAAGCTGAGTTCTGTCACCAAGTTTTAAAACTGTAGCAATTAAGTTAACAACAATGGCAGCAAAAAGCTCATAAGCACTGTGTTCGATTAACTGTGTCGGATCCCCATAGAAAAATCCAAAATTCAGCGTCATAGCCAAGGTAAAAAACAGTCCTGAAATAATCTTATGCAAATTCATACAAAAACTCCAAAATATAATAATATAGCGCATTGTATCGCTATTTAGATGAGAAACTATATATATTTAAAATATTTAATATTATTTTTGACTATGTGTAATTTTTGTACACAATTATAATAAACAATTTAGGTTCAAAACTATAAAATATATCAAAAAAATATTGGAAAGAAAAATTATGCAATATCCTTATGAAAACTTAGAAAATTTCACTCTTCCGGCTCTACTGAATCGTTCTGTAGAACTTTATGGAGAGAGAGATGTACTTTCCAAGCTTGAACAAAAGCCAATGAGTTATAATGAACTCTATGAAAATATTATTGAAATTATAAAACTTTTAAAAAACAATGGCATCCGTAAAGGTGATAAAGTCGCACTTTTGAGTGAAAATATGCCAAACTGGGCAGTAGCATATTTTAGTGTAACTTATTTTGGTGCTATTATTGTCCCAATACTCCCTGACTTTAATCCGGCAGACGTACAACATATTATTCGTCATTCTGAAGCAAAGGCAATATTTGTTTCAAATAAACATCTTCAAACAATCGAAGAACTTGAAGATTCCAATATAAAATTTGTTATAAAACTAGATGATTTAACACTTGTAGATGAACTAACAAATCACGGTTATATATCTAAGTTTCACCAGACAATTACAGAAAAGTTTTCTACTAAAGATCTTCCAAAACCTGATGAAAATGCCATGGCGGCACTACTTTATACATCCGGAACAACCGGACACTCCAAAGGAGTTATGCTCTCTCATAAAAATCTTGTAACCAATGCTATGAGTGCTTATAAAAATATCAATATTCTACCAAATGATGTATTTCTTTCTATTTTACCATTGGCACATACTTTAGAGTGTACAGTTGGTATGATAATCCCTATTTTACACGGTTCTAGTGTTGTCTATATAGATAAAACACCTACACCAAATGTCTTAATTAAAGCATTTGCAACCGTCAAACCAACAATGATGCTTTCTGTTCCGCTCATCATTGAAAAGATTTATAAAAACAAAGTTTTACCAAAATTTACAGGTTCAGCACTTATGCGTTTTCTCTATGGTATTCCTTTTGTACGCCAAAAACTCAATAAAATCGCAGGAAAAAAACTTATTGAAACTTTTGGTGGAAGACTTCGTTTCTTTGGTATAGGCGGAGCACCTCTTGCACGTTATGTTGAAGAATTTTTAAAAGAAGCAGAGTTCCCATATATAATAGGTTATGGACTTACAGAAACTTCTCCATTGATTGCAGGTACAAGGATTGGAGAACCAGTCAGAATAGGTTCAACCGGACTGCCTGTGGTTGGTGTTGAGCTAAAGATCAATGATCCACGTGAGGACAATGGAGAAGGTGAAATCTATGTAAAATCACCAAGTATAATGCTTGGCTATTATAAAGATGAGGAACAGACAAAAGATGTTATGGATGGAGAGTGGTTTAAAACAGGTGATCTTGGCTATATCGATGAAGATGGATACCTTTTCATCAGTGGACGCAGCAAAAATATGATCCTTGGTCCTTCAGGTGAAAATATCTATCCAGAACAGATTGAATCTATTATCAATGAGCACGAGAGTGTTCTTGATTCTCTGGTATTACAAAAAGATGGAAAACTTTTTGCAAGAATTCATCTGGATTATGAGCTTATCGACAAACTTTTTAAAGCAGACAATACACCAGAAAACGAAGTAAAAGCAAAAATTGACCAACTTTTAGAAGAGATGCGTATAGAGACCAACAAAAAGCTTGCATCCTTTTCAAAAATCACAAAATTTATCGAACAGATAGAGCCTTTTGTCAAAACTCCTACAAAAAAGATTAAACGCTATCTTTATGTAGATTAAAAAGATGACTAAGAGAAGTTTCTCTTAGTCTTTAGAAATTAAAACTGTGGCTGAACAAAAGGTACAACCTGTTTTTTACGGCTTAATACACCATCAAGCCATGCTTTGTTATTCTCTAGTTTTACATCAAAAGCTTTTTCTATTTTAGCCGGATCATCAGAGACAACAAGAAGTTTTGAACCTTCTTTCATAATGTCAGTTAAAAGAATCAAAACAGTGTGCAGACCATTCTCTTCTTTCATCTTTTTCATATCTTCTAAAAGTTCATCTTCACGAGACTCCAAAACAGTAATATCGACCATCTCAAGTTGACCGATACCGACTTTTGTCCCATTCATATTAAACTCTTTGTAATCACGCGTATTCAAATCTCGTGCACTTGCACCATCTACTGCAGATTTAACAATAAACATATCCATAGCAAGCTTTTTATAATCTTGAACTCCTGCAATGGCTGCCAACTCTTTTACAGCTTTCGTATCTACTTTTGTACATGTTGGAGATTTAAAAATTACCGTATCACTTAAAATAGCAAGCATCATCATCCCAGCTATATCTTTTGGAACATCTACACCATAGCATCTGTACATCTCATAGATCACTGTATTTGATGATCCAATAGGTCGAATCCATGCTTCAAGCGGTGTTGATGTACTAATATCACCGAGTTTATGGTGATCAACAATCCCAACGATCGTTGCTTCATCAATATCATCTTGAAAGTGTGGTTTATCTGTAGAATCAACAAGATAGACTTTCTCACCTGCTACAGAAGTCTTTAGAGCCGGCTCTTTATCCGCATAGCCAAACTTTTCTAAAATAAATGCCGTCTCAGCAGAAATATCACCCTGCTTTGCAGGAATATACTCTTCATCCTCTAGCTGATTTTTTAAATATGAAAGTGCTATTGCACCAATGATAGAGTCACTATCTGGATTTCTGTGTCCAAAAACATATACTGCCATTTTTTGCCTTTAAAATTTTTTTGTAATTATACAATA
>JAMOSE010000192.1 GCA_027063215.1 Sulfurimonas sp.
TATTGTTTTTTTTGAAAAATATTGACCCACTTTTTTGAAAACTTTTGACCCACCTCTGTAGTAAATAAACTACACTTTTATTGTGAAAAAACAATAGAAGGAAAGAGGAGTGATAAGAATGGAAGATTGGGTAAGTATAAAAAATATAAGAGCTAAAAACCCAAAGCTTGGAACAAGAAAAATAGCAGAGCTATTAGGTATCAGTAGAAATACTGTTAAAAAAGCTTTAAAAAGTGATGAGGCACCAAAGTATAAACGAGGTGCTCAAATAAATGAGCAAATAGCACCCTTTGAGGGTTTTATTAAAGAGTCGTTTTTAACAAAAAAACTAAAAGCATCTCGAATACTTAAAGATATACAATCTAAAGGGTATCAGGGAAGTCAATATGCACTATACGCATATATACGAAATGAGTTACGACCTCTATCAGATGAACTCTCAAGAAATAATCCAAATGCTTTTAAATCATATGAGACAGCACCAGGCGAACAGATGCAATTTGATTGGGCACACTATACAGTACCAATTAGTAATGAACTTGTGAAAATCTATATCCATCAAACTATCTTAGGCTATAGCAGATATAAATTCTTTGGAGTAACACTCAGTATTACACAGAGTGATGTACTTAATGCTCTTGAAGAGAGCTATCATCTATTTGGTGGAGTGTGTGAACGAATACAGGTTGATAATGCAAAAGTATTTATAGATAATGCTTCTCGTGATAATCTTATCTGGAACAAACGCTTTATGCACTTCTGTGGATTCTACGGTGTTAAACCAACAAGGAGTATTCCAGGGCATCCTTGGAGTAAAGGTAAGGTTGAAAAACCATTTGATTATCTTGAGAATCACTTCATAATGGGCAATGAATTTAGAGACTTTGCTGATTTACAAGATAGATTAAAAAAGTTTCAAGATGATACAAATCTGCTGTTACACGGAACAACCAAAGAGATTACTAAAGTCATGTTTGAGCAAAAAGAACTGCTATCACTTAATCCTCTACCTATTGACAAGGTAACTGGAGAGATAAGAAGATATGTAGGCTTTAAAGAAGAGTTTAGGAAAGTAACTCTTGATTGCCTCATCTCTTATAAAAGCAATAAATATTCAGTTCCTCACTACTTTGCATCTAAAGAGGTGTGGCTAAAAATACTTTATGGAACAACACTGCAGATATTTTCATCAAGAAATAAATTGATTGCATCTCATAGTATTTCTTTACTAAAAGGTGAAGTAATTTTAAACAAAGAGCATTTTAAAGGGTATAGAACAGAGCAGTTTGATTCAATTGCTGTATCAGTATCAAGACTTAAGACAAGATTTACAGTTTACACAAACCTTGATAATTTTATCCAAAATGTAAAAGTGCAAAAAAGAATTAATCCAGCAAGTCATTTGCATAAAATAGCAAATTTATTTGAGTACTACTCTGATGAGGACTGCATAGTGGCGATGGAAGAGTGTTTTACACTCAATCTTTTTAATGCCGCCATCATTAAAGGTTATATCACACAGCAAGCCAAAGTAAAAGAGAATGAGATTAATCTCTTTAATATTAATCTTCCCAAGGGAGATGTTAAGCGAAATTTACAGGACTATAAGTTATGAGAAAAACAGGACCAATACAACTAGAGAATGGATCGATGAGTGCCAATATAGAGAGTTATTGTAAACTCCTCACATTATCATCAGTAGCAGATAACTATGAGAATATGGCAATGGATGCTACTAAGACAAAAATATCATATCAGGAGTATCTTTATAAGCTGCTCCAACAACAAATTATTGATAGAGTGGATAGAAGTGTTAATGCTAAAATTAAAAAAGCAGGATTTCCTTATATTGCTACTATGGAGATGTTTGACTTCTCTTTTCAGCCTAACATTGATGAGAAACTTTTAAAAGAGTTATCAACATTAAGTTTTTTAGATAATGCCAAAAATATACTTTTCGTAGGAGCTCCAGGTGTTGGTAAAACACATCTTGCGGTTGCCATAGGTCTTGAAGCTACTAAACAAAGACGAAGAGTGAAGTTTACCACAGCAGAAGAGCTTACAAATGAACTCATAGCTGCAAGACAGAGTAACACATTAGCTGATTACCTTGAAAGAGCTTCAAGGATTGAGTTATTGATAATTGATGAAATAGGTTACCTTGATATTCAAAAAGAGTCTGCTTCACTCTTTTTTAGGCTTATTTCTAAAAGATATGAAAAAAGCTCAACCATCATCACTTCAAACAAACCGTTTGAAGAGTGGACAGATGTATTTGGAGATGAAGTAATTGCTAGTGCTATACTTGATAGGTTATTGCATCATGCTTATCCATTTTTAATAAATGGTCCAAGCTATAGAATGAAAGAGTTATTTGGTCAAAAACAGAAGAAGAATGATGTTAAATTTGAAAATGAGGAGGAATCTACTTAAAACTATGCTACTATTTTAACCTACATTTGGTGGGTCACTTTTCGTGAAAAAAGTGGGTCAATTTTCAACAAAAACAACACGCACATAAATTTCAATAAATCCACAAACTTAAGTTAAGTATTAAAGCCCATAAATAGCCACTTTTCAGTATAATTTCATCACCACAAATCAATTAATAAAGGCTTATTTTATGGAACTTGCAAATTATATCAACTATGCTATGAAGAGTTTATTAAAGAATCCAATACTAGAAGTGCTTCAAGAGATAAAAATTACAAAAATACTCAAACAAAGCAACTTTATAAAAAGAGATGTAGGTTACCCTCCTTTTCAAATTATTCTTCACTTTCTCTATATGCTTGTGATGCAAAAAAGACAATCAAGTTTTATTAAACAGAGTGATAGTGCTTTTGGTAAAGATACATATTACAGATTTATCAAAGAGAGTCGTTATAATTGGCGAAAGCTACTGTTGCTCAGTACTACCGTATTATTGCAAAAGATAAAACCACTTCATAAGAGTGGTGAGCATCGTTTGCTTATTATTGATGATACGGTAGAACCAAAAAGAGGAAAATTTATAGAGGGTAGCTGTAAGTATATTTGGAGTAATAAAGAACATCGAACTATCAACGCTCTCAACATTGTATCTCTAAATTATGCAGATTCACATTCAACTTTTCAACTTGATTTTTCTATCAAGATGAATGATAGTAAAAGAAAAGAGATATCTGAATTTACAACAAAGCTGCACCATAGAAGTAATGCTTACAAAAGAAAAAGTGAAACAATCAAAGGTAAAAACACTCTTGCTATTGAGATGTTAGAGAGAGCCTTGGACAGTGGTGTTGAAGCCGATTATCTACTTGTTGATAGTTGGTATGCTAAACCAAACTTCATTAAACAATCTAATGAATTAGGAATGCCCATAATTGCAAGACTGCCAAATAATAAACTCATTTGGAACTTCAAAGGCAAGCATAAAACACTCAACTCAATTTATGATAGCCTTAAAAATATTCGTCATAAATTCAGTGGTAAACATGGTAAAATTTCTTACAAGTTCTTTGATAAAATTGTAGACCATGCTGTTCTTGGAAAAGTAAAACTAGTATTTTTGCATACAGGTAAAGATTTACTTGTATTTATCTCTACTGACTTATCACTACCAGCTAAAGAAGTTTTAGCAACTTATAAAAAAAGATGGAATATTGAGCAGGGCTATAAAGACCTTAGAAATTTATTTGGACTTGGCAAAGAAGAAAATAGAATTTATGAAGCACTCATAGCAAAAATCACACTCTCCATGTTTGCATACAACATCGTAAGCTACATCAATCGTATAAAACACGAACCTCAAACACTTGGAGAACTCTTTAGAGATTTAGAGTGTGAACTTGAATCCCTAGCAATATCGATGCAACTCTTTATAAAAATACTTACAAAAATTTCTGAAATTCAAAATGTCGTCAAGGATAATAAAAACTTTTTACAGATTATCGCTGTACTAAGTGCTTATACTAAAAAAGAGTTAGGTTTTATGTGCGAAAGTTGAGTAAAACTTTCAGAAAAACCACTGACTGTATGCTTCTTTTGTTGTAAGTGTACCCGTTAAAACAACAATAGCAAGTGCTATAATAGATGATGTGAGACAATCAATCCTTTATATTTTGGTGATAATAATATCATAATTAAATTATATATCATGCTATAATAGGCACAATATATTTTAAAAGATAATATGGATGTAATTATGGATAAAGTAGAAAATCAAACTAAAAAAATAGTAATTGCTATACTACTTAGCGCAATAGCTTTTTTTTCAATGATTATTTTTTTTAATCAAGAGCAATCGTTTTTAGTAGCTTCAATAGTCCTCTTAGTCACATTGTGGACAAACGAAGGTTTACCGTTGGCTGTTGTTTCTTTGCTTCCAATTATCTTATTTCCATCTTTTGGAATTTTGAGTACTGCTGAAGTTACTCCAAATTATGCAAAACCAATTATTTACCTATTTTTAGGTGGCTTTTTGTTGGCAATAGCGGTTGAGAAAACCTCCTTGCATAAATGGATTGCCGATAAAATATTAAAACTTTTTCCAAAAACAGCAAAAGGTATTATATTTGCCCTTATTATTACATCTGGTATTTTAAGTTCTATACTTTCAAATACAACTACAACACTTCTTCTTTTACCAATAGCACTATTTTTAAGTGAAGATATAAGACTTAAGATGAGATTTGCATTGGGTATAGCTTATGGAGCTAGTGTTGGTGGTATCTTAACCCCAATCGGAACACCACCTAACCTTATCCTTATGGGCATTATGGCTGATCATGGTATGGAGAGTATTTCATTTGTTCAATGGGTATTGTTGGTCTCTCCACTTGTTATTGTTATGTTTATAGCTGTTGGTCTTGTCTTAAGCATAGGTTTAAAAGATGTGCAGGTTGATGCAGATATAAATACTCCACCATTGGATAAAGAGCAAAAAAAAGTAATATCAATACTTTTGGGTGTAAT
>JAMOSE010000193.1 GCA_027063215.1 Sulfurimonas sp.
TCTTTGGAACATATATTTATGAACAACCAACGCACCACTGTCCATTCTGTCTTTTGCAGAGTGATTATAATTATATTGGCTACTTTTTATATATTGTGTTGTTTGTAGGGACATTTTTTGGTTTTACTCTTGGTATTATCGAATTTGATGATCAAGAGTTACAAAAACGATTTCATATTTCGCTACTCTATAATAGTTTATATGTAGCTGTTGTAAGTTATTATCCACTTTTGTATTATGTAAAAAATGGAGTTTGGCTTTAGATAGTTTCTCTTTTGTTGCCAAAACGATCTTTCATCCATTCTGAGGGTGATTGATGTGTTGCTTTGATACTCTCTTCATCGAAGGGGTATTCAAAGTTACTGGTGTATTCAAGAACAGTTTTATAAGCATCATTGATCTGCGCACTCATTTTTGTGGCTTTTTCTATATCTTCTGTGTGTTTGTCAGGATGCCACTTTTTCATCAATAATCTATATTTGTTTTTAATCTCTTTGAGGGAAGATTTTTCGCGAAGACCAAGGAGTGATTTGGCCTTCATAAGTTTTTCAAAGGAAGTGGACAAGTTTTAGTCTTGTTGTTGTCTCATATATGCAGGAATGTCAAGATAATCACTATCTATATCTCCACCAACAACTAAGCGCGGACGGATTCTGACTTGTTGTACGGCTTCAGCAGCATTCTCTTGTGCAATGTTGTTTCCCGGAGTAGCTTTGTCTTCAAGTTCTTTTTCAAAACCTGTTGCGACAATAGTGATTTTTACATAGTTTTCAGCAAGTGTTGCATCTGTAGAAGTTCCCCAGATAACCTCTGCATCATCATGAGCACTTTCATGCACAACTTCCATAGCTTCAGCAAGTTCCATCATAGGAAAATCAGGATGCATACTAAAGTGCACAAGAACACCCATAGCGCCATTGATAGACATATTATCAAGGAGTGGAGATTCAATAGCCGCTTTAATAGCTTCATAAGCTGCATTTTCACCTTCATGTTCACCTACACCCATAAGTGCCATACCTTTATGACTCATAACAGTTTGTAAGTCAGCAAAGTCAAGATTGATATCATTGTCACCACTTGAGAGAATCACACCTGATGTACCGCTTACTGCTTGCGCTAAAACAGAGTCTACAATTTTAAAACTCTCTTTCATTCCCAGTTTACGATCAATAATAGAGAGGAGTTTGTCATTTGGAATAACAACAATAGAATCACTCTCTTTTTTTAGTTCTTCAAGACCACTTTCTGCAAGTTGCAGACGCTTACGTCCTTCAAATTTAAAAGGTTTTGTTACAACAGAGATGGTTAGTGCACCTATCTCTTTTGCAATTTGTGCTACTACAGGAGCAGCACCAGTCCCTGTACCACCGCCAAGACCTGCAGAGATAAAGACAATATCAGCACCTTCTAATGCTGCACGAATATCATCATAGTTTTCCAGTGCAGAATCTTTCCCAATATTTGGTTTCATTCCGGCACCAAGTCCTTTGGTGAGTTTAGATCCGATCTGAATCTTTGTTGCAGCACTTATTTCACTTAAAACTTGTGCATCCGTATTAATAAGCATCATTTCGATACCGATTACACCTTCATTGATCATATGACCAATCATGTTACCACCGCCGCCACCGACACCTACTGCTATAATTCGTGCTCCACTTGGGTTATGTGTTTCTTCTATTACAAACGGTTCCATTTTTCACTCCTTTAAAATAACTGGGTAGCCCAATTCCAAAATTTACTTAAACTTCCTGCTTCATCACTTTTTTTGCTTTTTGCTTCTTCAAGATTGATCATTTTAGGTTCTTTTTCTTCTTTAGCTGCAGGTGTGCTTGCAGTTAGATTTTCTGTTGTATCGGAAAGATCAACAGATATATTTTCATTCATCTGTTCATTTGCATGTCTTACTTGTTTGTTTACATTGATCTCATAAGGAGTGTAAGGATATGCTGCATACATGATCAGACCAATAGCACTTGCATACTCAGGACCTCTAAGTGAGTCAAAAAGACCATTCATTTCCTGTGGTTTTGCAAGACGTACAGGCAGTGAACCAAAAGTGGCAATGGCAAGATCTCTAATGCCTTCCATTCTTGAAAAACCACCAGTAAGAACAACGCCTGCACCTATTTGATCTTTGAGTCCGCTTTTTTCTATAAACTGTGCAAGTATCATTAGTGTCTCTTCAACTCGAGCAAAGATAACATTATGGACAACTTCCAAAGAGACTTCATGCGTTGTCTCTTCATCCCCAATAATCGGGAGTTCAATAAGATCATTACTTGGTGTAAGAAGTGAACCATACTTGAGCTTTACCTGATCTGCAACATTCAGTGGTGTATGTAGTGCCATTGAAAGATCACTTGTAACATGATTTGAACCAACTCCAAGATATTCATTGTAACGGATAGAATTTCCTGAATAGATAGCGATGTTACTTGTGTTTCCACCCATATCTATAACAGCAGCTCCAAGTTCTCTTTCATCATCATTAAGCGTGGCAATTGCAGATGCATAAGAGTTAAGTACTATATTTTCTACTTCAACACCAGCACCACGAACAGCTTTTTTTAAGTTGTTCAAATTTGATTTTTGTGTTGTTATGATATGCGTTTCAACTTCTAATCGTGATGCATTCATTCCTAAAGGATCTTCAATATAATCCTGATCATCTACTTTAAAGTTAAAAGGAAGCGCATGGAGTACTTCATACTCATTGGGAATATTGGCATTATACAAAGAGGTATGCATTACACGTTTGATCTCTTCAAAAGAGATCTCTTTTGATTGAATATTGACAATGCCGTTAGAATTCAGACTTTTTGTATATGCTCCAGAAATGGAAACAATAGCTCTTGATACACTTGTTCCAGCGACCCTTTTAGCATCTTCAACTGCAGTTTTAATACTGCGGGATGCAAGTTCTATATTTGTGATACTTCCTTTTTTAAGGCCTTGTGCTCTTGTTGTTCCAGCTCCTGTAATGGAGATAGAATTATCATTAGCAATCTCCGCAATAATAGCACAAATTTTTGTTGAGCCAATATCTATGGCTAAAACAGTTCTACTCAATTTAGAGTCCTTGGATAAATATCTCAGTTTGGTACTTGTTTTGAAGTGTTTTTATTAGCCCTTCACTAAACATAGTACTTTTCAATCGAGCAATAACATCACTCTCTTTACTGTTTTTGTTAGTAAGCAGTTTTTGTTCCAAAATGTTGTATAAAACAATCTTCCCATCATTTAATGTTATGAAATTTTTCTTTTTATCGGAAATAAAAAGTTTTTGTAAAAACTCTGCTGCTTCCTCTTTGGAAAGTTTTTCTAAGGTATCGACAGAATTAATTGTGATAAAGTCTGTTTTCTTCCCTGTAAATGTACCTAGTAAATTGTTCGCCAATGCTAACAGTTTCTCTTGTTTAGCCTGTTGAAGATAAAGAGGTAAAAGCTCTTCTCGTGCTGCTTCAAAAGATTTTGTTGTTGCCGGGTTTATTTTTACTAACTCAATTATATAGTAAGTATCGTTAATAAGTACAGGTTTTGCATATGGTTTTGTAGAAGAAAGTTTTGTTACTGTTTGTAAAGCTGTATCTCCTAAAGGATTGTTATGTGCAGAAATAGTTAGCTTTTCTTGTTTTACAGAAGCATCAAGTTTTCCTTTTTTAAAGGCAATGTATTTTCTAAGTGCTGCATCTTTGGATGCTTTTGCATTGAGTTCTTTGACTACGGCAGATTTAGCACTCTCTAATGGCAGGATTTTCCCTTCACTGTCTTTAAAGTGTGTTTTATTCTCTTTGTAATATTTTTCTATTGTAGCATTATCATAACTATTTACAACAGGTGCTTCTTTTATAAATATAATTTCATAACTGATATCTGTCATAAAATTATTTTTAATTCCCTCCCAATATTTTTTTAACTCTTTATCTGTAGGTGTAAGTGTAATCATATCTTGCGAAAGTACTTTGTACTCAATTTTATCTGCAATATTTAAAAGAGTATTTATAATTTTTTCTTCATTATCTGAAGTTTTCACAGGAAGGAGTGCCAGTGTTTTTTGAAGAAGAATATCTTTGCGAAGAGAAGTCTCATACTCTTTTGGTGTCATTCTGTTTTGTGAAAGAACTTGTTTATATAACTCTTTATCAAAAGAACCGTTTTTATAGAAAGCTTTTTGCGATCTGATAACATCAAAGAGTTCGTGATCACTTACCATTAAATCGTATGATTGTGCAAGATTTGTCAAAAGTGCCTGTTGTATCAGCTGTTGTAATGCCTGTTTTTGAAGACCAAACTGTTTTGCTTTTTCTTGATCAAAATTACCTTGAAGCATTTGGTTGTACTGCTGATAAAGACGAGAATAAGCTTTTTGTAAATCACTCATAGATATTTCAACGTTTCCGACTTTTGCAACAGCACTTGCCTTGTCTCCATATTTATATTGTCCCCAACCAACAAAACCAGCACCTATAAAAGCGATAGTAGAAATCCAAATAGTTATAATAAGCCATTTTTTGTGTCTTTGCATCCATGTAATCATAATAGTAAAAAACCTTCTTCATCAAATTTATGTAATTCTATGTAAATTCGCCTTTAAACTTGATAAAGAGAGTTAAGAAAGATATAATTTTGTTATGAAAAACGAAGAATTAAAAAACAGAGATCTGGATGTCCTTTGGCATCCGTGTACACAAATGAAAGATCACGAACAATTACCGCTTATACCGATAAAAAAAGCGCATGGAGTTTATCTCGAAGATTTTGAAGGAAATCGCTATATTGATGCCATTAGTTCATGGTGGGTTAATATGTTTGGACATACGAACAGTTATATAAATGCTCAGATAAAAGAACAGTTAGATAGATTGGAGCATGTAATACTTGCAGGCTTTACGCATGAGCAGGTTGTAAGACTCTCTGAGCGTCTTGTCAAACTAACACCTGCGGGGCTTGATAAATGTTTTTACTCCGATAATGGATCTTCAGCGGTAGAAGTTGCTTTAAAAATGAGTTATCATGCACATTTAAATTCAGGAGAAAAAAAACCACTCTTTGTATCACTAACAAACTCTTATCATGGAGAGACAATCGGGGCTTTAAGTGTTGGTGATGTTGCGCTTTATAAAGAGACATATGAACCACTTTTAATGCAGACAGTACAAACTCCTGTGCCAAAAGATATGACAAAAGAGAGCGCAGTAGTAGCAGCAGAGGCATTTGAAGTACTGTGTAGAGAACGAGCTGATGCAATCAGTGCCATTATAGTTGAGCCTTTAATCCAAGGGGCAGGGTATATGCATATGTATCATCCTCACTTTTTGGTTTTATTGCGTGAGATTTGTAATCGTTATAATATTCATCTTATAGCAGATGAAGTGATGGTTGGTTTTGGACGAACAGGGGAGCTTTTTGCTTGTGAAAAAGCTGGAATTTCACCTGATTTTTTAGTACTCTCAAAAGGGCTTACCGGTGGATATTTACCACTGTCAGTTGTCCTTACATCCAATGAGATTTATATGAAATTCTATTGTGATTACAGTGAGTATAATAAGGCCTTTTTACACTCTCATTCCTATACAGGAAATGCACTTGCCTGTGCAGCAGCCAATGCAACCCTGGATATTTTTGAACATGAGAATATTATAGAAAAAAACCGAGACAAAGCCGCTTTTATGGCCAAGGAGTTGGAAAAATTTAAAAAGCTTCCCAATGTTTTAGAGGTAAGACAAACAGGAATGGTGTGTGCCGTGGAGTTAAAGGGTTATAAAGTCGAAGAGCGAATAGGATTAAAAGTTTATCAGTATGGACTCGATCATGGAGTACTATTGCGTCCTTTGGGACACATAGTCTATTTTATGCCGCCATATATTATTACAGATGAAGAGATGAAAAAGATGATCGATACTGCTTATGAGGCTATCGTAAAACTTTAGTCAAAAAAGTTAGAAACATCTTTTTCTAACATTAAAAGACGACAACTCTTCTCTAAGATGGCTAATTCTTTAGCCATCTCATGCATATCTCTGCTGTATGCATAGACACCATAACCACGAATAACCATTATATTTGTTTTGTTTGTTTGAAAATAGTAGGCTATTTCACTCTGTGCCCGCTCATACCAATCTTCAAACTGTTTTGGATCGTAGATATTGATAGAACCTATCTCTTTGTGACCAAAGTAATCTTTTGGTGTAATAACATTGTGATCAAGTGAATAGGCAGTAGTAAACTGTGGCATACTAAAACAGATAAATTTTGCTTCAGAAATTTGTGAGTATATTGAGTGATGGATACTGGCATCCATACTTGCCTGCTTCCATCGATAATCTTTTTTAAAGTAGAGCTCAATAAGTGAATTTTCATCAATGGCATCAAAAACAGCCTCTTTTGTATTGATCAAAAAACGGCTGGACTCTGTTTTTGCAGAGAGTGAGCCGTGATATATTCCAAAAAAATCCTTTCTAAACATAGAGAGTGATAAGCTAGAGAGCTGATTTTTAAGATGCCTTTTGTTCATCTGCTTATTTAAACCAGCTTTTCATTTTATCAATAACGGAATCAAGTACACCTTCATGTGGTTTTGATTCAATACCAAAAGATTCTTGCAGTTTTGCCAGAAGTTCAAGTTGTTCTTCATTGAGTTTTTTAGGGTATTGGATATTTATTATTGCAATCAGATCACCTTTTCCGTGTCCGTGCACATCTTCGATACCTTCACCTCTAAATGTATAACGTTGTTTGTCTTTTGTTCCGATATCAAGTTTTAACTCAAGTTCACCGGTAAGTGAAGGAATTGTTAATATATCACCTTTTACTGCTTGGGTAAAGAAAACAGGAATTTCAATATAGACATCATTGTCATTTCTAATAAAGTGTTTATCTGGTTTTACTTCAAAGGTAATGTAGAGATCACCACGATGACCATTTTTACCAATGTTTCCTTTGCCTGAAACACGGAGACGGTTTCCACTGTCAATTCCTTTTGGAATAGTAACAGTAATTTTGTCTTGAACCTCTTCATAACCTTTGCCTTGACATTTTTTACATTTTTCTGCAGCTGAAGAACCTGTTCCGTGACATACGGGACAGGTTTGAGAGAAGGTCATAAAACCCTGCTTCATATAGACTTGGCCTTGACCTTTACATTGTGGACACGTTGCCAGTTTGCCATCTTTGGCTCCGGTACCTTTACACGCTTCACATGCTTTTTTATATGTGTATTTGATCTCTTTTTCACAGCCAAACACCGCTTCTTGAAAAGATATGTACATATCGACATTCATATCCAATGGATATTTATCCATATCTGCCGGATTTTGACGACGTCTTCTACCGCTGCCTCCACCGAAGCCACTAAACATCTCTTCAAATATAGCACCAAGATCATCAAAACCAGCACTTGATGCTCCACCGCCTCCCATACCTTGGAGACCCTCTTTTCCATAGCGATCATAAATACTTCTTTGTTGATCATCACTTAAACATTGATAAGCTTCATTGCAGAGTTTAAACATATGTTCTGCATCTTGATCACCCGGATTTTTATCTGGGTGATACTTTTTTGCCATTTTTCTATAAGCTTTTTTAATTGTTGCCTTATCTGCGTCACGGGATACTTCTAAAATTTCGTAATAGCTTAATTCTTCCATTGTTCATCCTATATATAAGTGCCAGATCATAATAAATGTCATAATTTAATGAAAAGAGAAGTTATAAGATGCAAGGCAAAAGTTTGAAAGAACTACTGGTAGTTTTAAGAACTTTTAACGCAGTCAGCTTGTGACTTCTCCTTTCACCCGAAGGGCAATTTTTAAAAGGCTCATTTTCTGCGTTGAACTTTCCTTAACGATACTTGTATCGTCAACAAAAGTTCGCCTTGAAACTAAACCTTTTAAAAATTGTTAAATATGACATTTATTATGGTCTGGCACTTAGTATAAATTTTTGTGGAATTATACCCATTTTGTAATTTAAAATAAATAGTAAAATGATATAATCCTGCTTATGAAAATAACTCTGCTTATACTTGTACTCATCTTTTTTATTTCCTGTTCCAAAGAACCAGAAAAAGTTCCTTCTCAAATACCAGTAAAAAATACTGAGAAAGTTTCTTCTAAAGTTCAAAAAGAAGAGCAAAAAAAAGTTCCTCAAAGCATTCAAAAATTTCCTACATGTGTAAAAGTACTTGATTGTGATGCATGTATAAAAACAACTGTTCAAAAAAGTTCTTTTTCTGAATTACCTGATTTTTACAGTGAAAATTTTGATGATGTTTTAAAAGTTTTTAAAAAAAACTGTCAGACGCAAAAAGCGTATCAAATTTATCATAGCTTATGCAGGCAAGCAGAAACTGTACATAATGCAAAAGCATTTATAATAAATAATTTTGAAGCTTATCATATAACCAATAAAAGAAGAAAATCAAAAAAGCATAGAGGTCTTTTAACAGCGTATTATGAAACACAAATTAATGCTTCATTAAAACAAACAGAGCGATATAAATATCCTATATATGCTACTCCAAAAGATTTGGTGGTTGTTGATCTCTCTTCCATTTATCCTGAACTTAAAAATTACAGATTACGAGGAAGAATTGAGAAGAATAAGTTAGTTCCCTATTACACAAGAGCAGAGATGAAGTTTACTGATTTAAATGCTCCGGTTTTATGTTATTGTGATTCAAAAATAGATAGGTTCTTTTTAGAGGTGCAGGGTTCTGGTATTGCCAAACTTGATGACAATTCGACAATGTATATAGGATATGATAATCAAAATGGTCATAAATATCGTGCTATTGGAAAGTATTTAGTCAAACAAAAAGAGTTAAAACTAGAGGATGTCTCTCTTCAAAGTATTATTGAGTGGCTTCATAATCATCCCAGTAGAATAGATGAGGTACTTAATTACAATAGCTCTTTAGTCTTTTTTTCAAAAAGAGATCAAGGTGCAACAGGTGCTTTGGGTGTAGAACTTACTCCAATGCGTTCCATAGCAGTGGATAAAAGGTATATCTTGTTAGGAAGTATGTTATACTTAAGCGCAGATTTGCAAGAAGAGAAGAGCAGTAAAAAAGAGAAGACAAGTAAAAATAGAATGAACAGAATTGTATTTGCACAAGATACAGGTGGTGCAATAAAAGGGAATATTCGAGCAGATCTTTTTGCAGGCAATGGTGAAAAAGCAGCTCTATTTGCAGGACATTTAAAAGCACCATTACAATTATGGTTAATTTTACCAAAAAAGAGAGTAAAGAAGAGATGAATAGAAGCCTTGAAAAGTTTAATAGGCTTGTAGATGCTTTACAAGAGTTGCCTACTATTGGAAAAAAATCTGCAACACGACTTGCATATTTTATGATCATGAATGATACTTATGTTGGTATGAAAATTTCACATGCTATTGAAGATGCCATTGGAAGTTTAAAAAAGTGTCGTATTTGTGGTGGAATGAGTGAAGATGAACTCTGTTATATCTGTTCTGACGAGTCTCGAGATACAACACTTTTATGTATTGTAGAAAATGCAAAAGATATTTTGTTGTTGGAAGAAAATGCTCTTTTTGACGGAAAATATTTTGTATTAGAATCATTAGAAGAACGCTTTATTGCCCATTTGGAAGATATTGTAAAAAATGGTGTCCAAGAGATACTGTTTGCTTTAACCCCTTCTATTGCAAATGATGCCGTTATTTTATATATTGAAGATAAATTAAGTAGTTATAGGGTGAATTTTTCAAAAATAGCCCAAGGGGTACCGACAGGAGTAAGTTTGGAAAATATTGATCTGCTTTCTTTAACAAGAGCATTAGAAGACAGGGTTAGTGTATGAAAAAATCATTAGACTTCTTGCATAACCTCTTACAAAAAATATATTGCTTATAGCACATCACTTTTTCAAGATAAAACTATCCCAATAGCTACGGCTATTACTCAATTTTTATCTTAAAAAATTAATGCACTCTAATCAACATCTTTAGATTTAAGAGGTTATGCAAGAAGTCTATTTTTTTATAGCATCAAAAAGTAAGATAATTTTAAAGTTCAAAACTCTTTTGCATAGCTTTTTGAATATCTTCTTTTTGCAGTTGTTGGTGTGTAAAGAGTTCATTTGCCAAAACACCCTGTCCAAGTAACATATCGGCACCATCTTTATAGCGCAAACCTTTGGCTTGTGCAAGCTTTAAAAAGGGTGTTACTTTCCCGTAGATAGCATCAGCTGCATAGTTGACACTGTGTAAAATATCTTCTAAAATATTTTGTGGAGCAGGGAGCTCTTCATCTTTCAGTCCTGCACTTGTAGTGTTGACGACCAAATCATATCGTGCACTTGTGAAATTTTCCCATGTAAATGTTTGACATCCCAAGTTTTGAAAAAACAGAAGTCTTTTTTGGCTTCTGTTAAGAACAGATACTTGCACTTTTTCTTCTAAAAATTTTGCTCCTAGTGCCTTGGCTGTTCCGCCTGCACCAAGAATAAGGACTTTTTTTATATCTTTAAATTCACTGATAGCATAGATAAATCCATCTGCATCGGTATTGTACCCTATGAGTTTTTCATTCTCTTTTATGATGGTATTGACTACACCGACTTTATTTGCAAAACCGCGTATTTCATCACATGCTTTGTAAGCAGCTTCTTTGTGCGGAACTGTAATATTTGCACCACTGAGTCCAAGATCAAAAAAAGTCTGACGTAGTTTTGAGCCATCTTTGAGGTGGACTCTTGTATAGCAAGCAGGGTAGTTAAGATGTTTAAAGACACTGTTGTGCATAAGTGGTGAACGTGAGTGTGAGACTGGATCTCCAAAGATAGCAAAGAGCTTCATGATTCTTCTTTATCGAGATCTTCAAGTGAATGAATGAGTGCCCCGAGTTTGTTTTTGACTTCCAGATACTCAAGCTCTTTTACACTGTCTGCTACTACACCAGCTCCTGCTTGAAGAACAACTTTGTCTTTGGTAACTAGTGCAGTACGAATGGTAATAGCACTGTCCATATTGCCATCAAATCCAAAATAACCGATACTTCCTGAATAAAAGCCACGTTTGAGCCCCTCATACTCAGCAATAAGTTCCATTGCACGTATTTTTGGAGCACCAGTCATTGTTCCTGCAGTAAAAGTTGCCATAAAAAGATCAAACATATCTTTATCATCTCTGAGTTTGGCAGTAACATCTGAGACAATATGCATAACATGAGAAAATCTCTCTATATGCATCATATCTTCAACTTTAACTGTTCCTGTTTTTGCAACACGACCAACATCATTACGACCTAGATCAATAAGCATCAGATGCTCTGCAAGTTCTTTTGGATCATTAAGAAGCTCAATCTCCAATTCTTTGTCCCGTTCTTTTGTTTTACCACGTTTACGGGTTCCAGCGATTGGACGAAGGAGTATTTCGCCATCTGTGAGTCGCACCATAACCTCAGGAGATGAACCGACAATGCTAAAATCTTCATACTCTAATAAAAACATATATGGAGACGGATTTTTGGCACGGAGTATTCTATAAAAAGAGAATGGATCCACTTGAATATTTCTTGTAAAACGATTTGTCATAAGGATCTGAAAAACATCACCGCTTTTGATCATCTCTTTTGATTTGTCTATCATCTCAAAGAACTTCTCTTTCGAGTGTGCATACGTTCCTTTATCATTTCCTATATTGTAAACTCTATGTTTATAGGTATATGTGCCTTTGAGATCATCCTCAATTTTTTCAAATTTATCAGCATACTCTTTTAGGGTAGAGATAAGCGTGATTTTATGATTTTTATGAGAGTAAACAAGAATGAGTTTAGGCAAAATCAGGTCAAGATCGGGAGTATAGAGTTCATCTGTTAAGTGATCCATACTTGAACCGAGTTTTGGCTCAAAAACTTTGACCATATCATAGCCTATAAATCCTATAAATCCATCAACATAGCCGACACCAAGTTCTTTTGTTGCTTCTTTATATATTGCAGTATCTATTTTTTTATAGTACTCTTTTAAAAAGCTAAATGGATTTTCATTTTTTATATGTTTTTTACCATCTTTATCTGTATAGATGGTTTTTTCATCTATATACTGTAATCTCTCACGTGCTCCGATACAGATAAAAGAGTAGTTTCCTTCACTGCCACCGGCACTTTCAAAAAGATAGGATATCTCTTTGTTATATTTCTCTCTAATTTTTGAATAAACTGCAATTGGAGCTAATTGGTCAAGTGTAAATTGTTTTGAATAAATCAAAGTTTGCCTTGCATATAATTTTTATAGTTTTACTAAAAAAGCACCTGGTTCTACTTTTGTGCGAAGTACTTTTTTTGCATTGTTTGCTTCTTCTCTTGTCTTAAATGGACCAACAAGTACTTTGTTAAGCGTGCCTACTTTATGATATGTATAGGGAAATCCAAGGCTTTTTATTTTTTGTAAAAACTTTTTATTTGGTTCATATTTTGAAAAAGAACCAACCTGAATATAATATTTTATTGATGAAGTAGCAGTATGTGAAGCTTTTTTCTTTGGTGTAGATGTCGGTGAAACTTTTGTGACAGTTTTTTTCTTCACAACAGGAACTTTTTTAACAGGAGTTTTTTTAACAGGAGCTGATTTTGGAGTTTCTATTTGACTCTCTTGTTTTAGTTTCTGTGCAATTTTATCAAGTTCTGCATCTGTTGTACTTTCATCTTCTATAACTTCAACTTCTTCAAAAAGAGGATCTTCTTGAACATTTTCTTGCGTTACTTCTTTTTGTGGTTTTGGAGGTAAAACAGCTTGAGGTAAGTTCTCTGTTGAATTTGAGTTCATGGAATTCATCAGCATAACGACAATAATGAGAACTATTCCGAGTGTTGCGACAGCCAATACTATTTTTTTATTGGATCCTGAAGTACTGTTTTTGTTGAGTACAATATCACTCAGTTCGTTTTTATCATCCATAATTTCACCTCAAATTGTTAAAATTTCTTGTTATTATAATACCAAAAATAGGATAAACAAACAAGTCTAGCAGCGTTTTAAAAACACTACATATGTTTTGACCAAGAAGCGCCCCGTTCTTTTGCATAAACTTCGTATGGAAGAACTAAAATATTATACTCATCAGGCATATCACTGTTTGGAAACATTCTCCACTGTTTTGGTTGTTTTGCAGCAAGCTTCATGCTGAGCATTTTGCCTAGTTGAATAGCCTCTTGGAGCGTTGTATGACCTTTATGAATATAGACATGCAAATGACCCTTTGTTTTACTTTCGTAAGCTGTAAAGTTAATAAAACCTTCTTCTCGTAAAAGAAGCTGTGCTCTGTGGTAAAATCTTTCCGGATCACGACCATTGTAATCAATAACAATATTTTCTACCTTATTCATCTTGTTTACAAGTGAATGAGCGACAGTTATTTCACCTTTAAGATGTCTGTTGATCACAGATTGATTTAAAGGTTCATTTATTCTTTCAAATTTATTATAAAAAGTTCGCCCTTTAAATGTGATCTTGTTTACTACTGAATCACGTTTGATCCAGTAGTGATCACTTACAATTTTAATGAGTTTTAAGTCCATTGCAGTCATAATAGTTTGTCCTACTTAGTAAGTTGGTTGGTTATAAATAACAAAGTTTTGTGCTAAAGCTTTCAATTCTTCTTTTATTTTCTTTTGGAGTTCAGTGTTGTTGATATCATCTAAAACATCAGCCATTTTGTTAGCAATTAGCTCAAATTCTGTTTCTTTCATACCACGTGAAGTAAGGGCAGGAGAACCTACACGAATACCTGATGTTACAAACGGACTTCTTGTTTCACCCGGAACGGTATTTTTATTGACTGTGATACCGGCATTTCCAAGGGCTGCATCAGCCTCTTTCCCAGAGATCTCACTTCCTACAAAACTTACAAGTACAAGGTGATTATCTGTTCCGTCACTTACTACATTATAGCCACGCTTCATAAGAACGTCTGCTAATACAGAAGCATTTTTCTTTACTTGTTGTGCATACTCTTTCCATTCAGAGCTAAGGTTGTGTTTAAAACCTACAGCTTTTGCTGCAATTACATGAACAAGTGGTCCACCTTGAAGAGCAGGAAAAATTGCAGAGTTGATCTTTTTAGCGATATCTTCATCATTTGTCATGATCATTCCACCACGAGGACCAGCAAGAGTTTTATGTGTTGTTGTTGTTACAACATCCGCATAAGGAAATGGGCTAGGGTGCTCACCAGCTGCAACTAAACCAGCGATATGTGCGATATCTGCAAATAAAATTGCACCGACTTCATCAGCGATTTCACGGAATTTTTTAAAGTCAATTTCACGTGCATATGCAGATGCTCCACAAACAATGATCTTCGGCTGAACGATTTTAGCAATATCCATAACTCTCTCATAGTTGATGCGACCGTCAAGTTCAACACCATAAGTAAATGATGAGTAGTTTTTTCCTGAGAAAGATGGTTTAGAACCATGTGTAAGGTGTCCGCCATGGCTAAGATCCATACCTAAAAGTTTGTCACCGGCTTTAAGCAGTGCTGCATAAACTGCACCATTTGCCTGTGAACCTGAGTGTGGTTGCACATTTGCATATTTACATCCAAAGAGCTTACATGCTCTGTCAATAGCAAGTTGTTCCACCCCATCAGCATATTCACATCCTCCATAGTAACGTTTGGCAGGATAGCCTTCAGCATATTTATTTGTAAATACAGAACCCATTGCTTCCATAACAGCAGGAAGTGTAAAGTTTTCAGATGCAATCATCTCTAAATGGTCAGTTTGTCTCTCTAACTCTTTCTCACATAAATTGTAAACTTCTTCGTCAAACTCTTTTAAAAAACTCATTGGCTTTTGTTCCTTATAAAATTAAAAATATGCTAATTATACTTAAAAGATAATAACATTGTACTGAATTGAAGCTTTTAAGATTTGAGTATATACTTATTTATGTAGTCAATGCTTTGTGGCTTTGCTAGGTAATAACCTTGAAAATGATGACAACCAAGCTTTTTGAGTTTTTCATAGTGCTGTTTTTCTTCTACGCCTTCTGCTATTACATTCATTTCAAGAAGATTGCCTAAATAGAGAATAGTTTTAATGATCTTTATATCTTTTTCATTTTTAAACATATTTATCACAAAAGATTGATCGACCTTAATTTGATCAAGCGGAAAGGCTTTTAAATATTGCAAAGAGGAAAACCCTGTTCCAAAATCATCAAGTGAGAGTTGAAACCCAATGGTTTTGAGGGTATTCATTTTATCGCTTACTTCTTGTTGATTTTTGACAAAAAGAGACTCCAGAAGTTCAAGTTTTATTTTGTGCGGATCAACCTTATACATTGCAATAGTAGTTTCAAGATGTGGAATAAAACTTTGTTTGTAAAATTGCTTGGCACTGACATTGACTGAAATTGTCCAATCTTTTGTCTTTTCATTTTTTTGCCATAGTTGCAGTTGTTTACAGGCATTTTCTATAACCCATTCACCTATTTTGATGATAAGATCAGTTCTCTCTGCAATAGGAATAAATTTATAAGGAGTAAGAAGACCAAATTTTGGATGATTCCATCGAATGAGTGCTTCTGTTCCTATGATATTTTCTTTTGTTCCATATTGAAGTTGATAATAGAGTTCAAGTTGGTCATTTTGAAGTGCGTCATTGAGTTCTTTAAATATATTAAAATACTCTTTAATTTGTAACTCATTTTTTGGATCATAATAAAAGATTTTTTGTTCTTTTTCTTTTCCCGTTTGTAGAGCAATATGCGAGTGTTTCATTGCTTCAAGAGGATCTTTATGTGCATAAAAAAGATCAATACCTACATAGATTTCAGGTGTAAATTCTTTTTCTTTATGTTGGATCGTTTGTGAGAGTAGTGTTACAAGTGCATCTGCAATATTTTTTGTCTCTTTGAGTAGGGTTTCTTTATCTTGAAAAATATCTTTTTTGTAAAATAAAATAAAATTTCCTGAACCTACATAAGCATTTAATTTACTGTCTGAAAAAGCATCTTTTATTTTTTTTGCGAGTTCTTTTAAAATGTAATCACCCTCTTGATAGCTATAAACATGATTTATCGTTGAAAGGTTGGTCACTTTTATATAAAAGAGAGCACTCCAGGAGTCTTTTTCTTTGCCTAAAATATTTTTTATAGAGTTTATAAAGCCTCTTTTATTTAGAAATCCGGTAAGCCCATCATAGCGTTGCATTAATGTAAGTTGTTTTTTTGCTTCTTTTTTCTCTTTTAGAAAGGTGTTTATATTATTGAGCATAATATTAATCTCTTCATAAAGTTTGCCAAATTCGTCTTTATATGGATTTTTGATTTTGTAATGTTTCATATGATCATTGAACTCTATTTTTTCTAAAAAATTGACAAGATGGAGGAGGGGTGTTGTAAAGTAGGCGCTATACAAACGTACTAAAATATAGGATAACGAGAGAAAAACAAGAAGAGAAAGAAAAAGTATTTTAATATTGTCTAAAAATATTTCCCATATGGATTCAATTTTAAATTCAAAATAGACTTTTCCATATTGTTTGCCCTGATAATTTAAAGGTGTTGATTGTGTAAAAATATTCAAGCTCTCTTGAGGAATATCTGCTTGATAGAGATAGATCTTTTTATCTTTGTTGTTGTATAAAATAACTTTTTGAATTTTTGGAAAGGCCTGTAACTTTTTGGTCAAATCACTTGCAACATTGATCTCATCAATAAGTATGAGTCTTAAAAAATCTTGTGAAAGTATTTTTGTTACACCCTTTGAGAGGGTAATTCTTTCATTTTTTTCATTATTAAGATACCAAAATGTAAAGATAACATAGGCAGTTAATATAATTATAAAGACCAGCGAAAAGATTAACTGACTGATCCTTTTTTCTATGGAATCCTTATATATTGCTGTTTTCATTTTTTAGAGCTTATTAACTTTTGTCTCTACAGGAAGCTTTGGATGATTCCCCCATTCAATCCATGAACCATCATATACAGATACTTGGTAACCAAGTTTTTTAAGTACAAGAAAATTTATAGCAGCATCCGCACCATCTTCACAATATAAAATAACTGGTTTATCATGTGGTAGTTTTGTGTAGAGTTTTTTTAATTTAGCAAAATCTTTAATTGTTGTTTTGGAATTTTTATTTGTATATGTCAGACTTCCTGGAAGATTGATGGCATGCGGAATATGTCCATATCGTTTGGCATGAGATTTTTTACCAATGTAAAATTCATAAGGACGTCCGTCAATGATGATATTTTTGTCAAGTGATGTTAAAATATCTAATTGTGTGCTTATGTAGTGATTGTTAATCTTTGGTGCAAAATCTTTATATTTTGGTCTATAGATCTTTGTTGTTGTCGGCAGTAGATCTTTTTTCCAGTTTCCGTAATTGACTTTTAAAAGACCAATATCTTGAAGACCTAAAACTTTGCCAATCCAGTAAAATCGTGCAGCCCAAATGGGATTTTGTCCACCATAAACAACAACTTTACTTTTATTGTCAATGCCTGCATGACTAAAGAGTTGTTTTAATGTTGAAAGAGGAGGTATAAGCATATTTTTACCATAAAATAGTTTTGTCATTGCAGGGATATTAACAGCATGTACAAGATGCCCTTTTTTATACATCTTTTCATCTCGAACATCAATGAGAACTACTTCTGCATCATTATAATGGTGTTGCAACCATGAAAGAGGAACAAGATCCGGCATTTTTGCTAGAAGCACAGTCGTAAACAAAAATATCAGTGTTATATATTTCATGCGTTGCCTTTTTTTAATGTATATAGAATATTATAAAAGAGCTAAAAATATTATAAAA